>JBFWIL010000271.1:0-3297 GCA_050256015.1 Mangrovibacterium sp.
TTTTTGATTATTAACACGATAATCCTTCTTACTTTTGAATGAATAAAATTAAGAAATAATGCAGAACAAAATGCAGGGCGGGATGAAAATTTCCCGGTCTGCGAAATAAACGATAAATTTGCGGACGCTTTTGTAGCAAATAAAGCATTCGCACTTGGTGTCTCGTAACGAAAACTAGCAATTTTTGAAGGAGAGACAATAAGTGAAGGTGCTCACGTCATAATCGTATGATATTGGCGTGGGCCTGTGCTTATCTCCTTCGGGTCTGCTAGTACCTCGTTGCGGTAAGTCAGGTTCCACGCCATTTCTTTTGGCCTTACCTCAAACTTGCCGGTTTTGGAATGCTGTTTTCAAAGGCAGCCCCATCACGCGGGACGCTAAATCAGTTTTAACAAAAAAACCATTAGTGTCATGCATCAACGAACGCGCATTACGGCATTTCCCAAACGCGCCCCCTGACAGGCGGCGACATCGGGCCTGACCGTCGTGGTTCCCGGGAACCACGGATACGAACACTTCCAGGCCCAGGATAAACTAACATTCTTCAACCTCAAATGATGAAAAGTATGAAACAAAAATTATGCTTACCGGGCATGTTATGCCCTTTTCAAAAAGTAACCAAAACCTTTAAACTTACTGACAATGAACACTAAACCACAAACACATTCTCCGGTCCTCCGGATCTTGATTCTTCTCTTGCTACTATACGCTTCCGGCCATGAACCGGCTGAGGCCGTAATTCCGGCGCTAACGCAACCGGGATTATCTGACGAAGTGACCCGCCCTGATTCACCTGGTTCAACCTTAAACGGGGGATCCATACAACAAGCTATCCCAACTATCCGCGGCAAAGTGACCGACGCCAAAGGGCAACCCCTGCCGGGTGTCACTATCGCGATAAAGGGAACCGCAACCGGAACCATTACAGACTCTGACGGGAATTACACCCTGACCAATCTCCCTGAAAGTGCTGTTTTGGTCTTCTCATTTGTGGGAATGCAGACCTGCGAAATACCCGTTGACAAACCTGTTATCAACATCAGGATGGAGGAAGAGACGATCGGTCTGGAAGAGGTGGTCGCCATTGGTTACGGAACACAAAAGAAAGCAAACCTGACCGGCGCTGTTGGCAGTGTTCAGATGGATGACCTGGAAAACAGACCATTAACGAACTCAGGGTTAGCTTTGCAAGGGAAGGTATCAGGCGTTTATGTGCTTCAAAATTCCGGGAAGCCGGGGGAAGATGGAGGAACCATAAATATTCGAGGTATAGGAACGCTTAATAACAGTGATCCATTGATCCTTATTGATGGAATGCCGGGAGACATGGAAGATGTAAATTCTCAGGATATTGAGTCAATTTCTGTATTAAAAGATGCATCCTCTGCAGCTATTTACGGCAATAGGGCTGCTAATGGGGTTATCTTGGTTACAACGAAACGAGGTAGTTCGAAAAAAGCTAATGTAACCTATAATGGATACATCGGTGTTCAGGAAGCTACCTCTCTGCCTGACGTTCTTAATTCTGAAAGATATGCGATTCTATATAATGAGGCAGCAGTTAACTCAGGCAGACAACCCAGATATACAGAAAATGAAATTGAAAAATTTGCCACAGGGGATGATCCGATGTATCCGGACATAGATTATTTTGATGTGTATTATGACGAAGCGACCATCCAGAACCACCGGATAAATATATCAGGAGGTTCTGAAAATCTACAGTGCGCGTTTATGCTGGGATATTTAGATCAGGATGGTATTTTGGTCGGGACAAGTTATGATAAAATTGACTTCAGGTCTAATTTTGATGCCTTCTTTTTGAAGGACGACAAATTGAAGATTTCCGCACGATTGTCCGGGAATAGAGGAATCAGAAAAGAACCTCAGAACGAAGGATCGACAAAATGGTATGCTTTAAATGCCCCGGTTTGGCCATTAAAAAATGAAGATGGAGAATGGATAGCAGTTGCCGGTGAGGACAATTTTTATGCCCGGGTAAAGGAAGGATGTACAACAAAGCAAACCAGGTATAAATTTAGTGGTCAATTAGAAGCGAAGTATGAGATCTTAGAGGGACTGAGTGCAGAAGTATCCTATGGATATAACATCGTTGAGGCTAATACCAATAGTTTTAATTCAAATATGACACTTTACACAATGGATGGTGTTAGAAAAAATTTGCCATCAGATTTGACTGATCAAAATGACCATGAGACGCAGTCATTACTTACTTCGCTGCTTCGTTTTGAAAAAAAAATTGGAATTCATGAACTAAATTTTCTTGCAGGCTATTCTGAAGAAGAACTTGAGGAAAGCTGGAGTAGTGGCTATCGCCAAAATTTTGTTAATAATACACAAAGAATTTTAAATCTTGGAGATGCTGCAACCATGCAAAATGATGCAGGAGCCTGGGACCTGGGACTTCGAAGTGTATTCGGGCGTGTTAACTATATTTTAAAAGATCGTTATCTCTTAGAAGCTAATATCAGATATGATGGATCATCTCGTTTTGACGAGGATGAACGCTGGGGTACCTTCCCTTCATTTTCCGTTGGCTGGATCCTTTCGGAAGAAAATTTCATGAAAAATATCGATTGGCTGAATATGCTAAAGCTGCGTGGCTCCTGGGGAGAATTAGGAAATCAGAATATAAATTCATACTACGCGGCAAGCGATATTTTGACTATGGGGCAAGATTATTCTTTTGGAGGAAACCTAAATTCAGGAGTTGCTGTCACCAGCATGTCAAACAAAGAAACAACCTGGGAAACAACGCGACAAACCAATATTGGTTTAGACCTGGTCTTTAGCAAAGGCATTAATGTGACGATGGATTATTTTAGCAGAAAAACAGAAGATATTTTAGTCCAGATACCTATACCTCTTACTATGGGTGATTTGACACCGCCATATTCAAATGTCGGTGAGGTTAAAAATAAAGGTTTTGAGTTAACCGCTTCTTACAAAAAAACGTTCGCCAATGGATTGAAATTCAGTGGTGCACTTAACTTAAGTCACATTAACAATGAAATCACGGATCTTAATGGCCGAAGTCCTATTCTTGGAATTTACGGAGATCAGACAGCCTGGGTAGAAGGTGAGGCGATTAACTCTTTTTATGGATACAAAGTTGACGGAGTTTATCAGATATCGGATTTTACATGGCAAGACAACAGTAATCCGGATATTGCACATAAAAGCCGGAATTATATTTTAAAAGACGATTTGGTTTCTGTATCAAATTTTACAGCACAACCGGGCGATTTAAAATACAAAGATCTTAACGGGGACGGG
>JBFWIL010000272.1:0-3291 GCA_050256015.1 Mangrovibacterium sp.
GATTCGGCGGACAGGACCGCATTGACCGGAGCCTTAGTTATTGTAGTACCGCCGGTCCGGATCATCCCGACCGGCCTCTGCTGAACCTCTATCTGCCGGCACGAACGGCCCTGGTTCTGAAGCGCGAACTCATAAACTGAGCAAATAAATGAATGCTGAATTTCTTACCCCGGTAGAGCCCGAAAATCCGGGATGGCAGATTGATTATAAACACCGGCTTATGATGCTTGGATCTTGTTTCTCCGAGCATATAGGAGAAAAATTCCGGGAATACCGGTTCCAGACCGATCTGAACCCTTTTGGGGTGATCTTCAATCCGCTTTCCATAGCCGGAAGCCTCCGTAGACTGATGTCCGGGAGGCCCTACCGCCGGGAAGAGTTGTTTGAATACCGGGGTATCTGGGGCAGCTTTGATCATCACAGCCGTTTCTCCGGCCTTTCTGCCGAAGAAAGCCTGGAAAAAATAAACAGCCGGCTGGCCGGTTCGCATAACTTTATGAAACAGGCCGATTATCTGCTGATCACCTTTGGTACCGCCTGGGTGTATGAATATCGGGAATCCGGTCAGATTGTAGCCAACTGCCATAAATTTCCGGCTTCCGCGTTCAGCCTGTACCGCCTTACGCCCGAAAGAATAGTGGATGAATACCAGAAACTGCTCTCCGCCCTCTGGTCTTTTAACCCCCGGATGAGGGTTATGTTTACCGTCAGTCCGGTCAGACACTGGAAAAACGGAGCTTCCGGTAACCAGCTGAGTAAGGCGGTCCTGTTACTGGCAACCGACTGTCTGACCGGGAAATTCGGACCGGGACGCTGTGCCTATTTCCCTGCTTATGAGATTGTTATGGATGAGCTTCGGGATTACCGTTTTTATGCCCCCGACATGCTTCATCTGAGTCAGGTGGCCGTAGATTATATCTGGGAGAAGTTTGTCCGCACCATGATCAGCCCCGGCAGTCTGAAGCTGGCAGATCAGGTACGGCAAATAGTCTGCGCCGCCCGTCATCGTCCATTCTTTCCTGCCTCTAAGGAGTATCAGTTGTTTTTGCGTAAACAGCTGGAAAAAATCAATGCCCTAACAATTTGTTTTCCTTATCTTAACATGGAAGCGGAAAAGTCTTTTTTTCAGCAAAAAATACGGGATTATCCGGAAAATTTGTAAAACGCAATAATAGTTTTGCTAAATTTAATCCGCGATTGTTTTGGTTTTTGTAGTCATCTATGTTTCTGGGCCATTGATTCGGGGATTTATGAATTACTTGAATTTTGATAAACGCAGGCTTGTAAACCTGGAATATTCCCTTGAGCGGGAATTTCTGCGGTCGAACCGGGCCGGAGCCTATACCAGCTCCACCATCGCCGGATGTAATACGCGGAAGTACCACGGATTGCTGGTTTGTCCTGTTCCGGAGCTTGATGATGACAAACACGTGTTGCTCTCCTCCGTCGATGAGACCGTTATTCAGCATAAAACCGAATTTAACCTGGGAATCCATAAGTATCCGGGTGAACATTATGATCCCAAAGGACATAAATACATCCGCGATTTTGATGCCGGACTGCTGGGCAGCATAACTTATCGGGTAGGCGGGGTGGTCTTGCGTAAGGAATTGTTGCTGACTGAAAAAGACCGGCAGATCCTGATCTGTTATACGCTGCTGGAGGCGCATTCTCCCACGGTGCTGCGATTTAAGCCTTTTGTGGCTTTCCGGAGCGTTCACCGGCTCGGTAAGGCCAATATGTGTGCCAATGTTCATTATACATCTGTTGCAAACGGTATCTGCCTGAAACTGTATGCGGGTTATCCTGCTTTGTTCCTGCAGTTTTCCAAGGAGCCGGAGTTTGTTGCGGTACCCGACTGGTACAACAACATCGAGTACTTCAGGGAAAAGGAAAGGGGCTATGCTTACCTGGAAGATCTTTTTGTTCCCGGGTACTTTGAATTGCCCATAATCCGGGGGGAGAGTCTTGTGCTTTCAGCTTCAACTTCAGCAGTGAAGCCGGGGGGCTTAAAGGCCCGGAATACACGAGAACGCAAAAACAGACTTCCTAACGATTCGTTTATCAACTGTCTTACCAATGCCGCAGCTCAGTTTATTACCCGTTCCGGGAGCCGGACCGACCTCATTGCCGGTTTTCCCTGGTACAACAGCCTTACCAGGCAGACGCTCATTGCCCTGCCCGGATTGAGCCTGGCCTTTGACAGTCCGGAAACCTTCCGGGAGGTAATCGGGACCGTTACCGGCCGGCTCGACGGGGGGCTTTTCCCGAAGGGAAGCGGCGGAGACGAAGATGCCGCAATGGATACCCCGCTCTGGCTTTTCTGGTCTCTACAGCAATATGTCCGGGAGTACGGTTCCGGTTGGCAGATCTGGAAGGAGCACGGGGTGGCTCTGAAAGAAATATTGGGAGCCTTTCGCTCCGGAACCCGCCATGCAATCCGGATGGAAGACGATGGTCTGATTGCCGGAGGCACAGGCCGGGAGCCGCTTAGCTGGATGGATTCCTGTGTAGACGGGAACCCGGTGGTGCCGCGAACCGGTAAGCCGGTGGAGGTCAATGCGCTGTGGTATAATGCCCTGAGATTTGCCCTTGAACTGGCCGGGGCTGCAGGGGACGGGGGGTTCGTTCGGGAATGGAAGGCGCTGCCCGGGATTGCTGGACATTCTTTGGTTCGTGAATTCTGGGATAGGGAGCACGGTTACCTGGCCGACTGCATCAACGGTGATTGCAAAGACTGGACTGTCCGTCCTAACATGGTCATTGCTGCAGCCATGCCTTATACGCCGTTTAACCGGGAAATGCGGGAAGCGGTGCTCAGCGTGGCTGACAAACAGCTGCTTACTCCACGGGGACTCCGGACACTTACTCCGGAAAACGAAGCTTATGATGGACGTTGCGAAGGCAGCGTAAGTATCCGGGAGAAGGCGATTCATCAGGGAGTGGCCTGGCCCTGGCTGATCCAGTTTTTTATCGAAGGGTATCTGGATATTCACCGGAGTGGGGGTCTTCCTTTTGTGAAGCGTATTATCGATGCTTTTGAAGCGGATATGACAGAAGATTGCATCGGAACAATAGCGGAAATGTATAACGGCGATCCCCCGTATAATGCGGGAGGAGCTGTTTCCCAGGCCTGGAGTGTGGGAGCTGTGATTCGCTCATACCGGATGTACAATGGATTTTCGAACTGGTCAGTACTATAACCGAATAAAGGATTTGCGTATGAGAGTGTTAATGTTTGGCTGGGAATTTCCTCCCCATATTTCGGGGGGGCTGGGTACGGCCTGTTAC
>JBFWIL010000273.1:0-3287 GCA_050256015.1 Mangrovibacterium sp.
AGCTCCTGAAACATATTTTAACCGGCGGAATATGGACTTTGGTGTGGCCTGTATCAAAAAGTTTGACGATTATTCCGAGACTTCGATCAGCAACCGGAGTACCACCTGCAGCATGCACGATGTTGTGGTTGCCCGTCTGGGTGAAGCTTATCTTATTGCAGCCGAAGCCTATGTAAAAATGGGTCAGCCGGGTAAGGCTGCGGATATGATTAATGTGCTGCGTTCCCGTCCGAATACCATAAAATCGGGGTATGAAACAGAAATGGCTGTTTCTTCCGCAGACATGACCGTCGATTTTATTCTGGACGAAAGAGCCCGTGAAATGGCCGGTGAATATGTGCGCTGGACCGATTTGAAACGGACCCATAAGCTGGTGGAATACGTGATAGCTTACAACGAAGATGGTATTACGGAGACGGAGATGAAAGGTGATGACGGGAATTACAAATTCCTGCGTCCTGTTCCCCAGTCGGCTATTGACAGGAATCAGGCCGAGGTAGAACAGAACCCCGGATATTGAGTGTCTGTTTTTGAATGTCTGCAACATGCCCTTTTGTTAATGGAATCCGGTTCCGTTGGCAAGTGCGATTGTATACTGATTCATCAGAAATCGCAGGGAAATGTTGCAGACATTTTCTATTTTTGGATTGTAATCAACCAATAAAACGCAGTAATATGAAGATGCTAAGCATTATTTTTTCCCTGCTGGCTGCCTTTACGGTACACGGCCAGAATAACATGCAAGCCTGGGATGAGGTTTATCCGGCTATTGAAAAGCATATTAAAGCACCGGAATTTGGCTCGGGTCGTTATGACATAACAGACTTTGGAGCCATTCCTAACGATACGGCGGTGCTTAATCATGAAGCCATAAACCGGGCTATTGCGCTTTGCAGTGTGCAGGGCGGCGGAACCGTAGTCGTTCCGGCCGGAACGTGGCATACCGGGCCTCTGGTAATGAAAAGCGGAGTGAACCTGCATGTCAGTGAAGGAGCGACCCTGCTGTTTACCACAGATCCGCAATACTTCCCGACCGTACTGACCCGCTGGGAGGGGATGGACTGTTATAACCTGCAGCCGCTGATTTATGCCTACGGAGAAAAAAACATTGCCGTAACAGGTAAAGGGGTTATTGACGGCGGAGCCGGAAAAGAAAACTGGTGGAAAAAGTGCGGTTCCCCCCATTACGGTTGGCAAGAGGGAGATATCTCCCAGCGTACCGGCAGGCCCAGACTGATGCAGTGGGCGGTAAATAAAGTTCCGGTAAGCAAAAGGGTGTTAACGGTTAACGACGGGATGAGACCCCAGTTGATCAATTTTTATTTGTGTGAGAATGTACTTCTTGAGGGAGTAACCCTGCTGCGTTCACCGTTTTGGGTAATCCATCCTCTTTTGTGCAACAATGTGACGGTCCGCGGAGTGACTATGGAGAATGACGGTCCCAACGGCGACGGTTGCGATCCGGAATCCTGCAAGAATGTATTGATAGAGAACTGCTTCTTTAATACCGGAGACGACTGTATTGCCATTAAGTCAGGCCGGAACAATGACGGAAGGCGCTGGAACGTTCCCAGCGAAAATATCATTGTCCGCAACTGCGAAATGAAAAACGGTCACGGAGGCGTGGTTATCGGCAGTGAGATTTCCGGCGGGTACAGGAATCTGTTTGTGGAGAACTGTCAGATGGACAGTCCTGAACTTGACCGGGTGGTGCGGATCAAGACCAACACATTGCGCGGGGGAACCATTGAGAATATTTATGTACGCCGTATTGAGGTCGGACAGTGTAAAATAGCGGTTTTCAGTGTTAATTTGTTTTATGAACCGCGCGAAATCGGTGAAAGGGGATTTTATCCGTCAGTAAAAAATGTTTACCTGGATGAAATAAATTGCCGGAAAAGTCGCTACGGGGTTTATATTAATGCCTTTGAAGATCGTGCCGGTGTGAGTAACATAAATATCATGAACTGTACTTTTGACAATGTGGCCGAGGGGAATCTTATTCAGGGTATGATACCGGAACTTGAGTCTGAAAACCTGGTTATTAACGGAAAGGAAATAAAAACACTCAGATAGGCATGAAACGGATTGGCATTTTTATGGTGTATATCTTTTGCCTTACCGGATTTAGACCGCTGGAGGCAAAGGAGTACAACATTCTGGATTTCGGTGCGGTGAGTGATACCGGCAAGTTGAGCACGCAGGCTGTTCAGCAGGCTATTGATGCATGCCATGCTGCCGGCGGGGGGATGGTGCTGGTACCTGCCGGGCATTTCAAGATCGGGTCCATAGTACTGAGAAGTTATGTGGACCTGCACCTCGAGAGCGGAGCCGTTCTGTTGGGAAGCAAAAAGCTGGAGGATTATATCAAATTGAAACCGGCCTATACTTCGCTGCGTACTCAGGAAGCAACCATTCAGCTTATTTATGCTGAAAATGCCGAGCAGATCAGCATCACCGGGTTAGGCGAAATTGACGGACAGGGAAGCGGGTTTAAGAAGCTGGACTGGAACGATGAAGGCATAACCCGTCCTCACCTGCTGCGTTTCATTACCTGTACCCGGGTTAAAATTGAGAATATCAGTATGAAAAATGCCGGATGCTGGATGCAGCATTACCTGGCCTGCGAAAATGTGCAGATCCGGAACATCCGGGTGTTTAACCGGAATAATTACAATAACGATGCGCTCGATCTGGACGGATGCAGAAATGTTACGGTTTCCGGGCTGATTGCCGATTCCGACGACGATGGTATTACCCTGAAAAGCACTTCCCCCAAACCCTGTGAAAATATTAGCATAAGCAACTGTGTGGTGAGCAGCCGTTGCAATGCCATCAAGATGGGAACGGAATCGAACGGCGGGTTCAGAAACATCTCTATCTCCAACTGTGTGGTGAAACCTTCTAAAGCGGAAGCTCCCGGATTTTTTGGACAGGACGGAGGAACTTCAGCCATTTCCCTGGAAATTGTGGATGGCGGAATTATGGAAGGGATTAGCATCAGCAACATTCAGGTTGAGGGAACGGAAGCTCCTATTTTTATCCGGCTGGGCAACCGGGCCCGTTCCTGGAAAAAGGACCTTCCGGTTGATCATGTCGGTGAACTGGCCGATGTCAGCATCAGTCATGTACGGGTCATCCGCGCCGGGAAAACAGCCTGTTCCATTACCGGACAGCCGGGTTATCCTGTGCGGAATATACGCCTGAGCCATATCGTGGTGCAATCGGAGGGAACCGGGACGGCTGCGGATTTTAATCGTGAAGTGGCGTATCTGCCCAGGGATTAT
>JBFWIL010000274.1:0-3270 GCA_050256015.1 Mangrovibacterium sp.
GTCCATCTGCCGCTGGGGTGGAATTTTATTGAAACAGCCCCCGCAGGCGTCGCGCTGAACCGTTACCACGGCCAGTCCGTTCCGGGCATTTTTGCGGATACGTTTGAAGGCAGTGAGCAGGCGGACCTCTATCATCTTTTCGATCTTTTCGCCTTTGCTTTTCAATTTTTCCTCTTCTATGCGGGTCTCTGCGGTAATATCGTCCAGTTCCTTTTTCTTCCGCTCCAGGTCTTCTTCCCGTTCCTGCAATTGGGTTTTGGAGTTTTCTATAGATTCCTTTTTAGTTTGCAGTTCGGTGGAGAACTCCCGTATCTTCTTCTCGGAAAGCTCAATTTCCAGCTTTTGAAATTCAATTTCCTTACTCAAAGAGTCGTATTCCCGGTTATTCCGGACGTTGCTTTGCTGATCCGAGTATTTGGCAATAAGGGCCTCCGATTCTTTAATGGCTGTCTTCCGGTTGGATACGGAGGTTTCCAGGGTTTTTACATCTTCTTCCAGATTCCCGATCCTGGTTTTCAGACCGGCAATGTCGTCTTCCAGATCCTGTACTTCCAGGGGAAGCTCTCCTCGGAGGGTTTTGATCTTGTCAATTTCCGAAGCAACTACCTGCAACTCATACAATGCTTTCAGTTTTTCACTGATCGGTACGGTCTTGTCTTCTTCTCGGTAAGGTGTATCCATATTGTGAATGCTGTTAGATCTGTTTTAATTACAAATAATAAACCGGATTGGTATTAATTTCCGATAAACGGACTGCAAATTTAGGGAATTTTTTTATAAGTAATTCAGAAAAAAGTTCTTTCGTGTACTGTTCACTTTCAAAATGGCCGATATCAGCCAGTATGATTCTTCCTTCGGCTTCGAAGTACTGATGATATTTCAGGTCTCCGGTAAGAAAGATATTGGCACCTGACTGGAGGGCTTGTCTGATCAGGAAACTGCCTGAACCGCCGCATACGGCTACCTTTTCTATTTTTCTGCCGGTCAGTTTGCTGTGCCGGATCACCGGAATGCCGAACGTTTCTTTGAGGCTTTCCAGGAAAATTTTTTCTTCCGTTTTCTGCGGCAGTAACCCGATCATTCCCGAACCGGCCAGAGGATGTGCATTGTCCAGCGTATACAGATCATAAGCCACCTCCTCGTATGGATGGGTTTCCAGCAGGGCGTGAACCACCTGCTGTTGCCGGTGCGCCGGGAAAATGGTTTCGAAGCGGACTTCCTTTTCCTTATGAAACTGTCCGGACTGTCCGGCAAAAGGACGGGCCGATTCATCGCCCCGGAAGCTTCCTGTGCCATCCGTGCTGAAGCCGCAGGAATCGTAATGCCCGATATGTCCGGCACCGGCACGGAATAAGGCTTCCTGTACGGACTGGGACTGGGCTGTGGGAATAAAGGTGACCAGTTTTTTCATCTGTCCCCTGGCCGGGGACAGGATCCGGCAGTCGTTCAACCCGAGTTTCCGGCAGATCATGCTGTTCACTCCCCCGCTGATATTGTCAAGGTTGGTGTGGGCGGCGTATATGGCAATCCGGTTGCGGATGGCACGGAGCAGGCACCGGCCGGTTTCTGTCTGGCTGTTGATTTTTTTTATCCCGCCAAAGATCAGCGGATGGTGCGCGATGATTAGTCTGAACCCTCCGGCTATGGCTTCCTCAATAACTGCTTCGGTTACATCCAGGGTGATTAAAGCATTGTCCGTCTCATCCTGCGGATTGCCCACCAGCAGTCCGGCATTGTCGTATGATTCCTGAAGGGACAGGGGAGCCTGCGATTCGATACAGGACGTTATTTCAGAAATTTTCATGTGTTTGTACTTATATGGTTCTTATTTTTCAAAGCGTTAAACTTTTTTACCATACATAATGTTGCTCATGTGTCTATGATTTCAATCCAACTTGCCGTAATTTGCGTATCAACGTGTGCCTTTCAATTAAATTCCAAATACATGAAATTCGCTGTGGTATGGAACCGGCTCCGATGCCTGCCGGTTAGTCCAGTTCCTCCTGCAGCTGGCTCAGCATTCCGCGGATCTTCAGCAACCTTTCCACCAGCTCGTGGTTGGCCACGGTCTCTTCCCTGTTGTCCCGTATTTTCCGGCGGGCTCCCTCAAGGGTCATTTTTCTTTCCCTGACCAGGTGAAAGATCAGTTTTATTTGTTCGATGTCGCGGGGGGTGTACTGCCGATTGCCTTTTTTGTTCTTTTGGGGCCGTGGCATTCCAAATTTCTTTTCCCAGTACCGGATAGTAGAAGGGGGAAAACCGAAAAGATCGGCCACCTCTCCGATGGAATAAAAGACTTTTTCTATTTGTGGTTTTTTGTAGGGCACCTTGGCTGGTTTAATCGTACGACTGCCCCATGTTGTTCGAAATGGCAATCATACGTTCGTATTCTTCCGGAGACAGATCTTTAAAATAAAAATGCTGGGGGTTGACCGGCTTGCCGTTCTTATGCACTTCATAATGCACATGAGGCCCGGTTGAAGTTCCCGAGTTTCCGGAATAGGCGATCACACTGCCCCGTTTAACCGTCTGTCCTTTCCGGACATTGAATTCATTCAGGTGCCCGTAAAGGGTTTCGTAGCCAAAGCCGTGGTCAATGACGATGCAGCGGCCATAGCCCGAACGGGACGTTTCCACGCGCCGGACTACCCCGTCGCCGGTGGCATAGACCTCCGTGCCGATGGGGGCGGTAAAATCCATTCCGTAATGAAATTTCCGGATCTTGTAAACCGGGTGGATGCGGAAGCCCCAACCGGAGGCCGTTCTTTTCAGGTCTTTGTTGGATATGGGCATGATGGCCGGAATGCTGGCCAGCATCTTTTCCTTGTTAAGAGCCAGATCCAGAATTTCATCATACGATTTTGACTGTACGTAAGCTTCCTTGGCAATGACGTCGAGTTTGCGGGCTGTGTTAATGACCAGCTCTGAATTGTCCAGGGTCTGTAAATGAGCGTATTTGTTTACCCCGCCAAAACCGGCTTTCCGCACGGAGTTGGGAATGGGATCGGCTTCAAAAATGACCCGGTACAGGTTGTCGTCGCGTTGCTGCAGATCGGTCAGAACCTTTTCCACATTCTCCAGGTTTTTGTTCATAAGCTCGTACTGGCTCAGCAGACGTTGGTTTTCCCGCTTCAGGTCGCGTGTTTTGGGCGTTTCATAAAACTGCAGGATAACGGCTGTCATCAGAATGCTCAGTCCTATGCTGGTTCCCAGGATTAGCAGGTAACGGGGTATTTTGGCTTTGAAATTATGTTCGAGTCTGGTGTAGCT
>JBFWIL010000275.1:0-3262 GCA_050256015.1 Mangrovibacterium sp.
GAAGAGATCTTTTCCGTAGCTTTGGCATGTTCCATGTTCTGCCGGATATTGGCACTCATCTGTTCCATAGCCGAAGACATCTCCTCGGCCGAGGAAGCCTGCTCTGAAGAGCCCTGTGAAACATTCTGGGAGGTTGCACTAAGCTCCATGCTGGCATTGGCCATATTGTCGGCCGCACTGGTCACAGACGCGATGGTTTGTCGCATAACCTCACTCATCTGCTGCAGGTTTAAAGCCAGATCGCCGATTTCATCTTTCCGTTCAACAGCCAGTTTCACGGTCAGATCTCCCCGTGATATAGACTGGGCAAAGGCTACCCCCTTGGAAAGCGGTCTGGTGATCTGCCGGCTGATAAAAACAGCCAGGAACAAGGCTATCGCTGCGGTCAACAGCACCATGACCGAATTACGGGCAATGGAACCGGCAATCTTCCCTGAGAAACTTTCGGAAGTAGCTACTGCATTCTGAATAACATCTGCGTACAGGTTCTCGGCGCTGACCGTCAGCCTGTCAAATATTTCACGGTGTTCATTTAACAGGGAAGCCTGTTTCTGCAAAAGTCCGGAAAAATCTGTCAGCGCATCCCGGAAAACCGAGACGGTATTATACAGTGCTTCGACCAACGCAACAGACTGACTGCCCCGGATCGATAACCTCAAACTTTCCAGATCCCCGTCTATTGTATAAAACAAAGAATCGACCTCTCCGGCAAAGATTTCACCATTGGAAAAATTGGCCGTTCTTTCCTGCAAACTGATCCGGTTACCAGTATCCAGTAAGCTTCCCACAATTTTCAGATTCTTTGTCCGGAGTCCGGTTCCTGCTCCCCGCGCCACATCTTTTTGCAGAAGACTTTCCTGATCATTCAGGATGCGGCGGCAGTCCTCCGTGTAACGGGTTTCATACTGACCGATCGTTGTCCGGACCCGGGAAATATCCCGGTCAAGCCGGTACGCCTCACGTATCAGCTCTTCGTACTTAACAGCCAATTCCTCAAACCGTTTCATTTCGGGACGATTATCAACCATCCTTTCTTTCCCGGATATCAGTTCGCGGAGAGATTCGATTCTTTTCTCTGCTTCCTGATAATGATCTGACTTGCCCAGCAGCACATAGCTGTGAACCGAATTGGCAAGTTGCTGGGTCTGCTTACTTAAGTCCGACACGAAAGTAAGTTCCGGTCTCATATCTGTAGTAAGTGAATGCAAGCCCCGATCAAAATGCCATAAGGTGTATATGGACATGATGCTCAACGCAAGGGCTATCATAATAAACGCCGCAAAAGCCCAGAATAATTTCATTTTCAGGGGAAGATCGACAAATCGCATACGCATGATGAATTAAATGTTGGTTGCTGTTGTTACTAAATCGCCCTGCCCGAACAGGCGCTCCTCATTCAGAATAAGCACAAAGGTATCCTTCAGCCGGGCTACCGAACGGATAAACATATGTTGAAGCCGGCTTCCCGTCTCAGGAGGAGGAACCCGGCATTCCTCCGGGATATCAACCACCTGCAAAACCCTGTCAACCAGAAGTCCGGCAGCATTAACCCCGGTTTCGCCGGGAAGAAGCAGGATGACTATGCCGGAATCCGGACCGGCTTCCTTTTTGGGGAGTCCGAATTTCAAACGCCCGTCAATAACCGGGATGACCTCTCCGGCAAGATTCATCACACCCAGAAACTCGTCAGGGGCATGAGGAACCCGCGTCAGAACCGTATTTCCGAGGATTCGCCTGACATACCCGATGTTAACGGCAAACTTTTCATCACCAAGCTGAAAAATCAAAAAAGCGTCCAGTCCGCTTACAATATGGTTATCCATCATATCAACCTGCCATTTTTTGAATAATCTTTTTTACATCCAGGATCAACGCTACCTGCCCGTTTCCCAGAATACTGGCTCCCAGAAAAATGGACCGGTCATGCTGCATGGCATCCACCGGCTTAACCACGGTTTGGCGTTCGCCGAGAACATCATCGACCACCAGGCCGAAAAGTCCGTCCCGGTACTTCACCGCCAGCAGATACCGCCGGAGAGAAGACGACAGGCCATAGAAAAGCATGCTCAGGTCAAGATAAGGAATCTGCTTCCCTTCTGCAAGATGAACCTGCCGGATCCTGTCTTCATCCGGATTGTTTTTAAACGGAAAGATCTGCTGAACATGGGAAGAAGGAATCAGATACAGCTGCTCGTTGACCCGGACTTTCAATCCGTCAATCACAGACATTGACAGAGGCACCCTGATGACAAAGCAACTTCCCCCGCCGGCTTTTGTTTCCACCGACAGATCGCCGTTCAGATCGCGGATCACTTTTCTGGCGGCATCCAGTCCCACTCCCCTTCCGGACACATCGTTAACCTGTTCCGATGTACTAAATCCAGGACGAAAAATAAAATCGTACCACCCGGCCTCCTGGCTTTGCTCCTGCCCGCCGGTTATTCCGAGACGAACCGCTGTTTCCCTGATCTTTGCCAGATCAAGTCCGGCACCGTCATCCCGGACCCGTATCTCCACCTGGTTTCCGTCGTAGCCTGCAGAAACGGTAACCGTTCCTTCTTCAGACTTGCCGGCTCTGACCCGCTGCTCCGGACTTTCAATCCCGTGATCAATGCTGTTGCGGATAAGGTGAATCATCGGGGTTGCCAGTTTTTCAATTACCTGTTTATCTACCTCCGTATCCAAACCGGTTAAAACCAGACGCACTTTTTTCTTCAGTTCGGCAGAAAGATCCCGGACCAGCCTTTTAAAATGAGTTCCCATGCTAATCAAAGGAATCATGCCCATTTCAAAAGCGTTGTCCCGGAGCTGGTGAATCAGCTTGTCAAAATGCTCAGCCAATGCTTCCAGCTCGGGATCTGTACGGGTTCCGGCCAGGGCGAACAAACGGGACTGCGCGGTAATCAGTTCGCTTACCAGGTTCACATATACATCAACATCATGAGAATCGACCCGTATGGTAGAGAGCGACAACTGCAGGGAGTCTTCCGTCCTAAATCCCGCACGAACGGCCTGTTTTTCTCCCGTTCCCGCTTTATCTCTTAGCCGGCGGAGTATTTCTTCCGGCTTTTCCCGGAAAAACCAGTCTGGTATGCCTTTATCTCCGGGCAAACTCATGCCTTTAACTTCCTCAATCTCGATGCGGGAACGATCTTTCACGAACAAAAACACATCGGCTATGGATTCTTTCTGCTCCGGGGTAGTCAGCTCCACACGCCAGGAAGTATAACATTTATCAACCTCGAGCTGATCAGGCAGGGGC
>JBFWIL010000276.1:0-3251 GCA_050256015.1 Mangrovibacterium sp.
TAATCCTATATCTGTAAGGCGCGTTTCCAAAAGATCGGGAATGCTAGGTATGAAGGGATTATGGTGAGCTTTAGCTGAATGTGTCTGAATAAGACAGTGAAAAATCCGGTAAAGCAAGAAGTGTGAAGCAGCTCATGCTTCGGTTCTACGGACCTTTTCCCAGACAACAGACTGTCTCCCCCTTACATAGCGGATCAGCCCTATATAAACCGAATAATTCATCATCCAGAAATAATACGGAATCAGCAGCAGTCTGAAACGGACCGGCCTGTTTCGAAGCAGCCAGCCTGTCAGCACCAGCAGGTAAAACAGAATCTGTGCATACCAGAGTACCGTATAGAGGCCTGCAATTCCGCCCGACTGTTCCTGCATGCACAACAACAGGTTGAGCGGAATTATCAGCAGCAGCAGGTAAGGGGTGACCATCCACCGCAGCACCCTGTGAGAGATATACTGAAACGAAAGGATTCCGTATTTAAAGATATTCAGCAGTGTTTTTAAACGCAGAACCGCCTGGATTCCCCCTGCAGAGATCCGGATTTTCCTTTTCAGTTCTTCTTCCATACTGGCCGAGCCGGTTTCCTCCGCATAAGCTTCCGGATCATATTTTACCGTATAGCCGGCCATAGCAATGCGAAGGGAAATAATGAAGTCGTCAAGCAGGGTGTCGGGTTCCACCTCCTTCCACAATTCAGAGCGTATGGCAAAGAGTTCTCCCGCTGCTCCAACCACGGAATAAAGTTCGGAATCCCACTTTTTCAGCTGCGATTCGTATTTCCAGTATATTCCTTCTCCTGCACCAGAAACCGGGGCGTCTTTCGTTGCGCTTATCCTTTTTTCTCCGGAAACCGCTCCTACCCCGGGATCTTTAAAGAGACTTACGATACGGCGAACCGATTCTTTTCCCAGGCGGGTGTTGGCATCCGAGAAAATGACAATTGGTGTTCTTACAAACTGCATTCCCCTGTTCATGGCTGCAATCTTTCCCCTTCGTTCCGGCTGGTGATAAACTTCAATATTTTTCATGCTCCGCAGAAGTTCTGCCGATCCGTCGTCTGATCCGTCTGTTACCCAAACATGGCGGATCTTATCCCGGGGATAATCCAGTTCCAGCGAATTCTTTACTTTCCAGGGAATAATTTCCCGTTCGTTGTAAGCAGAAACAAAAAGGGTCACTTCAGGCAAATTGTCTCCGTTGTGATCTTCATCCCCTGCTTTTTTCCTAAACATCCGTTTTACCCTGACAAGCAGGTACAATACGAGACCGTAACCCAGAAAAGCATAAAAGACCAGGAACACCGATATCCAAAACAAAAGTTCCGTAATGTTCATACTCCTGTTAATTAATCTGTTGCCTGTTTTCATCGGGCAGGGTAAGACTGACCGTGGTTCCTTCCCCTTCCCGGCTTTCAATATGCATTTTCCCCTGATTAATTTTAACAAGAGACTCACATATTTTCAGTCCCAGTCCGTTTCCGTTTTCATTGCCCGTACCGTAAGTGGTAAACAGCTGGTTCGGATCGTACACTTTTTCCATGTTTTCCTGGCTTATTCCCTGTCCCTGATCAGAAATGCAGATACATACCGTTCCTTCAGGGCTGTCAGCTACACGGAGGGTCACCCCTGTTCCTTTCCTTGAAAATTTACAGGCATTTGAAAGAATATTGCGGAAGATGACCATAAGCAGATAATCGTCTCCGTACACTTTCCCGTTCCAGTCAAGTTGGTTGTTCAGGTTTATCTCCTTTTTCAGGAAACTTCGTTTCATGTTGGTCACTGCCTTATCCATAAGTTGCTTGAGCGGATAATTTTCAGGCCGGTAAGAAACCCTGTTGGTTTGAATCCGGGTCCAGTAAAGCAGATTTTCCAGCAGGTAGAATGCATCATCGGCAGCATCAGAGAGTTCGGGAAGCATGGCCGAGAAATCTTCGCTTTTCGGATCCAGTATCCTCTGGTCAATCAGATCCAGGGTCATTTTAATGGATCCCAGGGGAGAACGAAGATCGTGGCCGATCATGTAAAGAAGCTTGTTGTTCAGCTTGTTTTGCTGTTCCAGTATTGCATGCTCTTTCTGAAGCTTTTGGTATTTTTCCGTATTTGTTGGTTCCATGCCTACTTCGTTAAAGTTGCAAATTTATCTTTCGTTATGCAGAAGGTGTTCAATTTACCAAATCCTTTTAAGAATTTGCCTTTATGGTAGTAGAAAAACGAATAATCCAGCTGTTTCAGAAATTCAGCGATTTGGTCGTTCATGCTTTCTATCAGCAGGATAGGGTAGTGTTTGCGCAGAGTTTGTTCCCCTCCTGTCAGGACCTGCAGTTCAAACCCCTGAACATCAATTTTTATGAAATAGGGATTGAAATTGAAATCATCAAGGCGACTTATCCTGCATTCGATTTCTTTTATCTTCAGTTTTTCGGGCTTAAAATGCCAAAGACGGTCGGGCAGCCAGTTGCTGGCTTCTTCGTAATTAAAAGATGCCAGTCCGTCAAACATCCATTTCCGGTAATAGGGCACGTAGAGCGGAAGTCTGCCTTGCTGGTTGCCAAGCCCCAGCTGGTAGAGATCTACCCGGCTGTTTTTCCGGATACAAGGATTGTTTTTCAGCTTGTCGAAAATGAGCAGATTAGGCTCAAAGCCAATGATACGGTTGGCTCCGGGTGCAATCAGCAACATGGATTCGATTGTCAGTCCCCGGTTTGCCCCGACATCAATGAATACCTGTTCCGGGGATGGCTGAAACCGGTTCAGTGCGTAAAAATCTGTTTCGCACGGAATTTTTATCAGCCTCATTAGGTTGCAGGTGCCTGAGAACCGGATATCCTGAGCTGCAGGGAAAAGGGTTTGTATGGCCCGGAGGTATTTTTTCACCTGAATGATTGTTTGGTTTTGTGGCTCACAAATATAAGCAACCTTTTGTTATATTTTATTTAATCAGGTTGGAATCCTGATCTTTATATTCAGATATGCTTGTAAAATATTTGCGGAATTCACGAATGGCTTTCAGAAAACGTTTTTTAAAACTGTTCCAAAGTGATCCGTCGGCAATTATTGTGCCGGTGCAGGTCAGTGCCCTGGCTTTATAGCTGGTTACAAGCTTGATTTTTCCGTATTTTTTTAACCCGTTGGCCATGGCTCCGTCTTCTCCGCGGATAATATGAACCCGGTAGCCAACTTTTCTTCCCAGGCTTGCTTCATACGCAAAAACCAATCCTCTCACTCCTTGCTCGGGACGTTTGAGAAAAATAGTT
>JBFWIL010000277.1:0-3242 GCA_050256015.1 Mangrovibacterium sp.
CGCTCAGTGAGGATTTGTTGGTTTCCCTTGATGAAGAGCGGAGAGAGATTGAAATGCGGTGTCCTGACGGTATTTTTGACCTGAGCTGAACCCGCTTGTGCAACTTTCCCTGATCGGGTATCGTCTTTGACTAAAACAGATATGAAAATGAAGACAAAACTGAACATTTTGTTGGTCGTAGTGGCTTTCCTGGCGGTGATGCCCGGACTGAGAGCTGCCGGAGAATATCGGGAAGTCTCAGCTTTTTCCGAAATAACCCTCCGTATTCCGGCAAACCTTTATATTCTTCAGGGGAAGGAACAGTCGCTCGAGATTGTTGCCGAGGAGTCGGTGGTGAATAAAATCATCACAGACGTTAAAGGCCGGGAGCTGACTATTCGTTCTTCGGGTCTGCGGAATATTTCCGCATCCAGCATTGAAGTGTTTATCACTATACCTGATATTGACGCCCTTGCTGTATCCGGCAGCGGAAATATTCTCAGTAACGGGGCAATTCAGTCCAGAATCCTTAAACTGGCAGTCAGCGGAAGCGGAAAAATCGGGATTGAGAAACTCAGTGCAGAGCGGGTTATGGCTTCTCTCTCAGGCAGTGGGGATATTGCCCTGACCGGAGTTTCGGATGCAGATGAGCTGACACTCAATATTAGCGGTTCGGGTAAGTTTGACGGACTTAATTTTCCTGTAAATAACGTAAATGTGCGGATTAGCGGTTCCGGAGATGCGCTGGTCTATGCCCATGATATGCTGAAGGTATTTACCGTGGGATCCGGTGATGTGATTTTTCGGGGTAATGCGGCCACCGACCAGTCTGTCGTTGGCTCGGGAAAGGTGGAAGCATATAGGGAACGTTAAGCGTTTGCCTGAATTTCGTTACTTATTTGCGGAGGATCTCTATTTGTCCCCCCAGTCCAAGCCGAATGATGCTTGAAGGAGAGGCAGGTGCCGGGTCGTCCCGGCGAAAGCAGACGACATAGTCAGCGGCCTGGCGTATTTCCTTGCTTATTTCCGCAAACATAGCAGGAGAGGGTTCTCCGCTGATATTAGCTGAGGTGGAAACCAGGGGCTTTTTAAACTGTCTGATCAGCCTGCCGGAAAATGCTTCCCTGCTGATCCGGATGCCGATGGAGCCGTCGGAGGCAATCAGGTTTTTTGCCAGATTCCTGGCTCCGGGATAAATGATGGTCATCGGTTTATCGGTAAGTTCGATCAGGTCCCAGGCAATTCCGGGGACTTCTTTCACATAACGGTCGAGCAGTGCGGCATTTTCCATGAGTACCAGCATACTCTTGGTGTCACTGCGTTTTTTAATCCGGTAAATGCGTTCTACGGCTTCCGCATTGGTGGCGTCACAACCCAAACCCCAGATAGTATCGGTGGGGTAGAGAATTACACCGCCACTGCGGATAACTTCCAGTGCTTTATTAATGTCTTTTTCCATGCTGTCCGGGCAAAACACATTCCCTATTCAAAGGCAGGCAGAGCTGAAAAGTCAAGGGTGGCAAAATAATCGTCCAGCGTTTCGGCCCGGCGTATTTGTACCACTTCCCCGTTTTCACGCAGCAGCAGTTCGGCAGAACGGAGCTTGCCGTTGTAGTTGAACCCCATGGAATGACCGTGGGCTCCGGTATCGTGAATGACCACAACATCTCCCGGTTCCAACTCCGGCAGCAGCCTGTTGATGGCAAACTTATCGTTGTTTTCACATAATGATCCGGTTATGTCATACAGAAAGGTATGCGGTTTGCCTTCCTTGCCCAGTACGGAGATGTGATGATAGGCCCCGTACAGGGCAGGCCGCATTAAATTGGCCATACAGGAGTCGAGCCCGGCATATTTTTTATAGGTTTCCTTTATATGCAGTACTTTTGATATCAGGAACCCGAAAGGCCCGGTGATAGCCCGGCCCGATTCAAAAAAGATCTTCAGCGGAGACAACCCGTTCCGGACGATGTATTGTTCGTACAGATCTCGGATTCCCTGACTGATGCGGTTCAGATCGACCGGCTTGTGTTCGTTTTTATAGGGAATGCCAATGCCTCCTCCCAGGTTGGCAAATTCGAAATGAATACCGCTTTCTTCCGCTATTTCGGCGATCAGTTCAAAAATTATGGCAGCAGTTTCTACAAAATAATCGGCGTCCAGTTCGTTCGAGGCGACCATGGTATGGATGCCGAAACGTTTAACTCCTTTTCTTTTCAGCATCAGGTAACCTTTCACCAGCTGTTCCCGGGTGAAACCGTATTTTGATTCCTGGGGATTGCCGATGATCACGTTGCCTTCTTTCAGGGCTCCGGGGTTGTACCGCAGGCAAACCAGTTCGGGAAGTCCTGCATGCTTTTCGAGATATTCAATGTGCTTGATGTCGTCCAGGTTGATGATGGCTCCCAGTTCTGCCGCTTTGCGGAATTCCTCGGCAGGTGTGTCGTTGGAGGTGAACATGATCTCCTCTCCCCGCATGCCCAGACGCTCGGCCAGCACCAGTTCGGCCATGGAGCTGCAGTCAATGCCCAGACCGTTTTTTCGAAGCAGTTTCATCAGGAAGGGATTCGGTGCGGCTTTTATGGCATAGTATTCCTTGAATCCTTCGTTCCAGGAAAAAGCTTCAATGAACCGACGGGTGTAGGCCAGTATTCCCTTTTCATCATACAGGTGGAAGGGGGTGGGGTATACGCTGGCTATCTGTTCTATCTGTTTTTTTGTAAAAGGTAATTTTTTCCCGATCATAATCATTTTAACTTAATAGGTAAAGCAAAGATAACAAAAGCTGCTTTTGCTCGTAATCCCGGTTTTACTCCAACAGCTTGAGCAGTTCCTGGCTGAGATGACCGGTAGCTGTTTCGCGTACTTCCCCGGTCATGCGGATGGACCAGTCTTCCGCAATTTCCAGTTTCAGCTGTCCGCCCGGCATGCTTACGTTAAGCTTCCTTGCGGTGAGTCCTTTTTTTACCATGACGGCTGCCACTGCACTGGATGAGCTGCCCGAAGCCAGGGTGTAACCGGCTCCGCGTTCCCATATCAGGATATCCACCAGCTTGGGAGAGACTACCCGTGCAAATTGCACATTAATGCGGTTGGGAAACCTGGGGTGCCGCTCAATTAGCGGACCGTACTGCATGATCTCGTCTACAGAAAGCTTCTCCTTAAGAATAACACAGTGCGGATTGCCTACCGATACGCAGTTGACCGTGTAGGTTTTCCCATCCAACTGAAGCATTTCGTCCAGACATTCCGCTTGTTCGCTG
>JBFWIL010000278.1:0-3224 GCA_050256015.1 Mangrovibacterium sp.
ATATCCGGGTCTTAAAGAAGCGCTGCAGGAAATCATCCGGCAGAAAAAAGAATAGCCCGCCCATCCGGCACGCATCCACCTGAAAATGCACACGTATCCTGTTTCCGGCTGCAAAAAAAAGTGGGCCGTATCTGTACAGATACGGCCCACGCTTATATACGGTGAAAAACGTGTAATTACAACTGCGGACCGGCAGCAACCAGGGCTTTTCCCTCTTCGTTGTCGGTATACTGTGCGAAATTCTTAATGAACCGGGCTGCCAGGTCTCTGGCTTTTTCTTCCCATTCCTTCGGATCGGCATAGGTGTCGCGCGGATCCAGGATCTTCGGGTCAACACCGGGCAGCGAAGTCGGCACTTTCAGATTGAAGATCGGAACATTACTGGTTTCAGCCTTTTCTATATCGCCATTCAGGATGGCATCAATAATTCCGCGGGTGTCCCTGATGGAGATCCGCTTGCCCGTACCGTTCCAGCCGGTATTCACCAGGTAGGCTTCAGCTCCGTTGGCTTCCATCTTTTTTACCAGCTCTTCACCGTATTTGGTGGGATGCAGCGACAGGAAAGCCTTACCGAAACAGGCAGAGAAAGTAGGCTGCGGAGAAGTGACTCCGCGCTCCGTACCGGCCAGCTTGGCAGTGAATCCGGAAAGGAAATGATATTCGGTCTGCGCTTTGGTCAGCTTCGAAACCGGAGGCAATACGCCGAAGGCATCGGCACTCAGAAAGATCACTTTCCTGGCAGGCCCGGCTTTGGAAACCGGTTTTACAATGTTGTCAATATGATATATCGGATAAGATACACGGGTGTTTTCGGTTACCGATTTATCCGAGAAATCAATCTTGCCATTTTCATTGACCGTCACGTTTTCCAGCAAAGCATTCCGCTTAATCGCCCGGTAAATATCGGGTTCTGCTTCCGGATCCAGATTGATGGTCTTGGCATAACATCCCCCTTCAAAGTTAAAAACACCTTCATCGTCCCAGCCGTGCTCGTCGTCACCGATCAGCTGACGCTTCGGGTCGGTTGACAGGGTGGTTTTTCCGGTTCCGGAAAGTCCGAAGAAAATAGCCGTATCACCATCCCCGCCTACATTGGCAGAACAGTGCATGGCAGCAATGCCCTTCAGGGGAAGGTAGTAATTCATCATGGCGAAAATACCCTTTTTCATTTCTCCGCCATACCAGCTGCCGCCAACCACATGCATCCGTTCAGTCAGGTTAAACACGGTATAAACTTCAGAATTAAGACTGTGTTCTTTCCATTTCGGATTGGTGGTTTTGGAAGCATTCAGGGAGACGAAATCAGGTTCACCGTAATTTTCCAGTTCTTCTTCCGTGGGACGGATAAACATATTTTTCACAAAATGAGCCTGCCATGCAACTTCCATGATAAAACGCACTTTCAGCCGGGTATCAGGATTGGCTCCGCAAAAAGTATCCATCACGAAAAGCCGTTTTCCGGAAAGCTGTTTAGCCGACAGTTCTTTTAATTCCTTCCAGACTTCGGGCGTGGTCGGTTTATTGTCATTCGGAGCTTCCGGAGAATTCCACCAGATAGTATCTTTGGTTGTATCATCTTTGACGATGAACTTATCTTTGGGAGAACGGCCGGTAAACACCCCGGTCATAACATTAACAGCGCCAAGTTCGGTTACCTGTCCCTTCTCAAAGCCCTCCAGACCTGCTTTGGTCTCTTCTTCATACAACTGCTCGTAAGATGGGTTATAAACAATCTCCTTTACGTCGGTTATCCCGTACTTGGATAAATCTAAATTTTTCATACTCATGAATTAATGAATTTTAATTACCACAAAACCATATCTCGGTAGACAAAAATAATTTTTTTCCCGGATCTGGGAGGGCGGACGAGGCCGGTTCCATCCAAATTCGGTCAAATCTCCGTAACAAAACAGGCAGATGTCAATCCAAACATCTGCCTGTCAGGGAATAACAAATAAATACAATTTTCCAAACGATGTTAAAAAATTATTAATCCGTCCGGACTTGTTCAGGATCGCGGATGAAACTGACTGATGGTGTTTTTCAGGTAATCCCGATCCAGATGTGTGTAAATTTCAGTAGTAAGAATGGATTCATGCCCAAGCATTTCCTGGACAGCCCGGAGATCTGCCCCTCCCGATATAAGGTGCGTTGCAAAAGAATGACGGAAAGTATGCGGACTTATCTTTTTATTCAGCCCTACCTTCCCGGCAAGATTCTTAATGATGGTAAAAATCATCACCCGGCTCAGTTTTTTCCCTCTTCGGTTCAGGAACAGAACATTCTCACTCTCCGGGCTTATTTTTAGAGACTTACGATAACCATGGAGGTACTTGGTAATTTCTTCAATTGCCTTTGAACTGACAGGAACAAGCCTTTCCTTTTCCCCTTTTCCTTCAACCTTAACGAATCCCTGTTCGAAAAAGAGATTGGTCACTTTCAGGTTTACCAGCTCGGATACACGCAAGCCGCAACTGTAAAGCGTTTCCAGCATAGCCTTGTTGCGCTGGCCTTCCGGTTTGGACAGATCCACTCCGTCTATGATCAGGTCAATTTCTTCCATGGTCAGCACATCGGGGAGTTTCCTGCCAATTTTGGGTGATTCCAGCAGGGACGTGGGATCGCTGTTGATCTTGCCTTCCAGCAACAGGTATTTAAAAAAGGATTTTATTCCGGAAATGGTCCGGGCCTGGGTACGTGGAGATACTCCCCGGTTATTGATGTATTCAATAAACCCTCTCAGATGGTTAATCCTAACCCTTTCAGGGGTCAGGCGCTTGTAATTCTCCTCCAAAAATGCCATCAGCTTGTTGATGTCATTGATGTAAGCCGCAATCGAATTCTGAGACAGGGATTTCTCCAGCCGCAGATACGTTTCAAAACCTTTTTTACTATCTTCCCATTTCATAACTTTGCACAATTAGTTTTTTTAGAAATAAAAATTTTGGATAATTAATATGCTAACATTTCATCTTCCTACTACATTGAATAAAGTTTCTTCCCCAAGATTACATAATTTTCAATACGTAGGAATGATGCGAAAGTTATAATTTTTTTTTAAAAAAAACAACAAAAATGAAAATACTGTTAATTAATGGCCCGAATTTGAATCTTTTGGGTAAAAGAGAAATGAACATCTATGGCGATCAGCCCTTCGAGATCTATTTTGAACAACTCCGGAAAAAATTTCCCCTGCTACTGCTGGAGTATTACCTAGCGAATAT
>JBFWIL010000279.1:0-3197 GCA_050256015.1 Mangrovibacterium sp.
GCAAAGCTTTGGGCATCAGCCATCGGAATGTTGAGCGTTATGCCCGGTAGCTCAGGGAGCAGGGGATGGCAGGTTTTTTTAACCAGGCAGGCCACCGTGGGGAATGTTACAAAATGAGAAGAACAGTGCTGATCCAGGCACAGCAACTATTGGATGGGGGAATTCACAGTTGAAGACGGCCAAGGCCCCGGGGGTAAGCGAAAGCTGCATCCGGCACCATCTTAAATTGTGGCCAATTTTCGGAACATTCAACAATCTTAAGAAGACTCTTTCCGAGATGGACCGTCCGCTCACAAAAGAGGAATTCCGCAAAAATGCAGTCTGTGGTGAATTCATTTCCCGGATATTTGTCGCATTTTAAATCAACTCACTGTTTACAAAAAAATCACGTAATTTTTCCACTCCGGCTGCAATTTTTTTCGGATTAACTCTTTTCAATTTTAATATATTCTGCAATTTCCACTTAACCGAAGGATACTCGCTCAAATCTCCGGCGCAAGCAGCGAGGCTACGAGAGTGGTAACGGTGCTCTTACAAGCATAGGTTCAGGTTTCTATTGGTCTGCATCGTTAAACGATGCGTCTGGTTTGTTTGATGTTTAGTTACGGTGTTACGCAAATAAATCAAATTATTTTCTAAAAAAGAACATTTAATCTTTTAAACATCCAACAGGCACAACATAAATACCATCAGGTCTTTGCATTGCATATTTGCTGGTCCCTGTAGTATCATCTGAAAAGCAGGAGCCTTCGGTTGATCAAATAATTTTTTCAGACTTACTCCGCCTCCGGAATCTTCCGATTCAAACAAACTCATTGTGCGCATGGTCAGCCAAGAAAAACGTCCCGTACCAGTATGGTGGATTTTACTTTTGTCAGCAGTAACAGCCGAACCTGTAAGTATGAACTGGCCATTGAACCGGCATGCCTCCGACAAGTACATAGCGGTTGAATTCGTCCATGATTTTGTTGTAAAAAATCGCCGGAACCTTTTGATCGAGAATCATTTCCTTGTCGTCGCCGTAATTCATGGCATTGAGATATTCGAGAAAAAACACGGGCGCAAGGACATATATTCGACTCTGCCCACCGGGAAAGAAATTCTTTCTTTTATCAAAGTCTGTAATCTTGAGCCTGTTCACTGATCACCTGCACATGCAACATGCCATTACCTATAATTCCAAGGCAGGAATATCAGCCGTGTCTGCCATGTAAATCATTATATTTCTTTTGCTTTGGCCAGCAGATATTTTTCTGCTTCTATGGACCATAGGTTGTGATTTCTTACACAAATCTCATGCAGTTTGGCAAAGAAAGGATCAGATTTTCCTTTTTCTTGAAATTCGCTGATGGCCGTAAGCGAAATATCCTTGTGCGTATAGATCAGCTTTTTCCCTCCCGGAATATCGGGCAGGTTCAACGTAGTATCGATCACCGCGTTCAGCCCGCCGATATGGGTAACCAGTCCGGCCGGATCCAGTTCCCTGCGAAACATTTCCAGAGACTCAACCATATCGTCGTTATTTCCCCCCGAAGTCCCGGCAACATGGGTCGATCCGTAATGAACATTATAAAAGTTCAACCTGGCCGAAAAATCAGGTTTGCCTGGGCCGGCAAAAAAGTTAAGACAGCCGTCATTGGCCAGGATGGCATCACCCTGCTCCACCACCTGAGTCACCGGAGCAAACACAAACACATCGTTGTAGCCGGTACCACCCGAAAGGTCCATCAGCATTTTTACCGCATCTCCGCTGCCGGTGTTCAGGTAAACAAGCTCAATATCCTTGCTTTTCGCCAGTTCGGGAGGGTAGATTGAAGCTGCCCGGTCCAGGCGTGCCTGGTCAATGTCGGTCACCACCAGCAACGAAGGCCTGCGGTCTTCCCGCATCAGGGCATAGTTAACGGCAGCAAGTCCCATGGGCCCTACCCCGGCCAGAATAGCCATCTTGCCGCCCTGCACAATCTCCATCTGGTGCACATACGATCCGGGCTGTGTATGGTAGTTTGCATGCATGGCCCCGATCACGCAACTCAGCGGTTCGGCCAGCGAAGCCGGATAATATCCCGGTCCTTCGTATGCCAGCAGGCAATCCTGCACCAGCACATCTTTGGGGATGATGACATATGTGGCATCTCCGCCGATATACGGATAAGAATAACCCGGAGCGCTCAGAATGCCCACCGGCCCTTCCTCATAATAGATGGCCGGCTGAATGGAAAATTTCTGCCCGGCTCTAAACTTATGCTGCCAGTGCTTTCCTATTTCCACCAGCTCACCGGAAAACTCATGGCCGATGATCACCGGATTCTCAGCAACATTGTCGGGTATCCGCTTGTGATCGGCCCCCTGACAGGCAGCTTTGTAAGAAGACATGCAAATACTGTCTGAAACCACTTTGGCAAGAATCTCGTCATCCCGGATGGCGGGAAGATCAAAGGATTCCAGTCTCAGGTCCTTTTTCCCGTATAGTCGTACTGCTTTTGTTTTCATTCGTTTCTATTTTTAATTTTCAATGGCAACTCGTGGAACTCGCGTGAAAAATAATTATCTCCCTGTGTGATAACTTCTGCCGTGCTAGTTTTATCCGGTTTAATATTTCAGGTGTTTAGTTCTTCAAGTTAACTTACTGTAATTCGCATATTGTAAGCTATTGCTTTTCATCAAATGATCAAAGGATGGAATTCACTTAATTCAGCATATTCTGTCCGCCGGTCACTGGTATGGCCTGACCGGTTTCATATTCCTGCTCAATCACGTAATAGATGGCCCTCATCACATCCAGAGGTATACATCCACGTCCGGCCGGCACCTGGGCCTCATAATACTTTTTCACATCCTCCGGGGTTTTGGCTCCCGGCACCTTTCCTGCCTTCAGGTACTGCACAAACAATCCCTTTTCCGGGTCGGACCACAGCGGACCATCGTAAAAGTTACCCGGACAAATTGAGTTCACCTTGATGCCATAGGGCATCAACTCCAGGGCAAAAGACTGGGTCAGGCCAATACCGCCGAATTTTCCGCCGGCATAGGCAAAATTTTTGTTGCTGCCTTTAAGTCCCGATTTGGAATTGATCTGAATAATATCCATAAAATGATCAGGCTTGTATCGGTTCTGAATTTTCATGACAGCCGAGGCATATTTGGCACACAGAAAATAAGCCTCATAATTTACCCGGGTCATCAGCCGGAACGTTTCC
>JBFWIL010000280.1:0-3222 GCA_050256015.1 Mangrovibacterium sp.
GTTGATACAAGATCAGATTGGTTAATTTGATGTTCCCGACTGACTTATGTCTTTTCTGACCGGCTGATCCAATTTTTTTTGTTGTATTTTTGTTTGTGGCATGATACTTGCTGGTAGAATTGTGTTACTGTCTCAATGCCATGAAACAGAAACATCTTCTAAACGCAAAGTTTTTTCATAAAAGAGAAAAGGCAAAGGCAGCCGTAAATTGGTCACGGCTGCCTTTTTGATATGTAAATCCTTATTTTTTAAGTCCGCTTCGTTCCAGCAGAGCATCTACAGCCGGTTCTTTTCCCCTAAACCGTTTGTACAGCAGCATGGGGTGTTCACTGCCTCCCCGCTCCAGGATGTTTTTACGGAAAGCATCGGCTGTGTTGCGGTCGAATATCCCGTTATTCAGGAAGACGGAGAAGGCGTCGGCTTCCAGTACCTCCGCCCATTTGTAGCTGTAGTATCCTGCATCGTAGCCTCCGGAAAAGATATGGGCAAAGGAGGTGCTTATCAGCGTGCCTTCTACCTGGGGGAAAAGTTCGGTGGGAGCCATGGCCCAGGATTCAAATTCGGGAATGGATTGCTCCATCGGTTTTTCCAGGTTGTAATAGGCCATGTCGAGCATGCCAAAGCTCAGTTGACGCTCGGAGAGGTAACCCGACTGAAAATTTTTTGCCGCTACAATCTTTTCGATCAACGTTTCCGGAATTTTTTTCCCGGTCTGGTAGTGTACGGCAAAGCCGTCCAGCCACTGTTTCTCGTAAGCCCAGTTCTCGTGAATCTGCGAGGGAAGCTCCACAAAATCCCAGTAGACATTGGTCCCAGAGGTCTGGCTGTAGCGGCACTGACTTAGCATGCCGTGCAGGGCATGTCCAAATTCATGGAGAAAAGTGGTCAGCTCGTCAAAACTCAGTAAGGAGGGAGTGCTTTCCGTGGGGCGGGTGAAATTGGTGACCACGCTGATGTGTGGCCGGTGGTCCCGGCCGTTTTCCTGATACTGGTCCCGGTAATCGGTCATCCAGGCTCCCGGACGTTTCCCTTCCCGGGGAAAGAAATCCAGGTAAAGCACGGCAATAAAACGGCCGTTTTTGCCAAATACCTCATAGGCTTTTACCTCCGGATGGTATACTTCAATTTTCGGATTTTCTTTCAGATCGAGTCCGTATAAGGTTTTGGCCAGTCCGAATACTCCTTCGATTACCTTTTCGAGCCGGAAATAAGGTTTCAGTTCTTCTTCGTTGAAGCCGTAACGTGCATTTTTCAGTTTCTCCGAATAATAGGCCCAGTCCCATCGCTCCAGTTGCTCATTAAAGCCGTTTTCCCGGGCATATTGCTGCACTTCCCGGAATTCCTTTTCGGCAAACGGACGCGAAGCCCGGTGCAGTTCCTGCAGGAAGCTGTTTACCGCCTGCGGACTGCCCGCCATCCGGCGTTCCAGGATGTAGGCGGCATGGGTGGGGTATCCCAGCATGCGGGCTTTCTCGAGTTTCAGGCTTACGATCCGGCAAATCAGTTCTTTGTTATCGCAGGCGTTATCGTGGTTTCCTTTGCTGCTGAAGGTCCGGAACATTTTTTTCCGCAGGTCGCGCCGGTCGGCATATTTCATAAAAGCCACGTAACTGGGTTGCCGGAGTGTAAAGATCCAGCCCTCCTTGTTGCGCTGCCGGGCGGTTTGAGCGGCGGCTTCACGCACAGATCCGGGCAAGCCCGACAAGTCGGCTTCCTCTGTGAGTTGCAGTTCGAACGCGTTGGTTTCGGCAAGCACGTTTTGCTGGAACTGCAGTGCGGTTTTGCTAAGCTCTTCCGTGATATTGCGGTATTGTTCCTTTTTCTGCGGGTTAAGCTTGGCGCCGTTGCGTACAAATCCCTGGTAGGTGTCTTCCAGCAGGGTTTTCTGCTCCGGACTCAGGGAAAACAACTCCTGCTGTTCGTAAACAGTTCTGACTTTACGGAAAAGCACTTTGTTCATGGATATGTCGTTGCCGAATGCCGTCAGCACGGGAGCTATTTCCTGGGCGATCTGCTGGAGTTCATCACTGGTCTCAGCCGAGTTCAGGTTGAAAAAGATCTTTTGAATGACATCCAGCCTTCTGCCGCTTCGTTCCAGCGCTTCGATGGTATTTTCAAAATCGGCCGGCTCCGTACGGTTGGTGATGTTCCGGATCTCGGCCCGGGCTTCCTCTATGGCCGCCTCAATGGCCGGCCGGAAATGTTCGGGTTGGATGCGACTGAATGCTGCGGTTTCATGGAGGGTTCCGAAAGGTTTCAGAAGCGGGTTCTCGGCAGTTGCTGCCCGGGTGTTGGAATGCATCATTATAATCAGTTATGATAGTGGAAGTTTTGTTGCGGAGAGTTTATGCTGATACCTGCACGTCGAATCCAGCTTCCCTGAGGCGTCCGGCTATCCGGTTCAGCTCTTCCCGGAGAACTTTAACTAGTCCCCCGGCCGGGGTATCGCGGTCAATGGAATAAATCATCACCTGGCGCGGCTGTATTATTTTCAGGGCTTCCAGCCAGGCATTCAGCTCTTCTTCCGTTGTGTTGTCAATACGTTTTCCCCGGCAGGTGCCCCGGACAAAAAGGGTCTGGATGATTGCCTGCCGGCCGAAGCTGGCCAGCCGGCCGATGAACTCGTCCAGACGGAAATGACCCACCGGACAATCAAGCAGCTTAACGGTAGCGGGAATGGCCGAATCCAGTTTCAGAATGGCATCATCCACTTTCTGCAGGGCCAGGAATACGGATTCGCGTCCTAAAGTTGTGGCATTCGACAGAACGGCTACCTTGCAGGAGGGAGCCAGCCGGTCGCGAAGCAGGATGGCATCGTCAATTATCCCGGCAAAATCGGGATGCAGGGTGGGCTCTCCGTTTCCCGCAAAGGTAATCACATCAGGCATTTCCCCGTTTTTCTGCATGTCTTTCAGCTTTTCTTCCAATTCCCGGGCCACCTGCTTCCTTCCGGGAAGCTTTGCTTTTTTCCCCCTCAGCCGGGGAGTCCAGCCGCATTCACAGTAGATGCAGTCGAACGAACAAAGCTTGCTGTTGACCGGCAGCAGGTTTACTCCCAGGGAGGTGCCCAGCCGCCTGCTTTTTACGGGACCGAAAATGATTCGGTCAAATAGGAAGGTTGCCATGAAAAATATTTTTCCGCAAAAGTAAGGATTATATCAGTTTTTTAAGCCTGCTTGCCGGGGAAAGACGCATACGGATGAGGTCCAGCCCACTGATCAG
>JBFWIL010000281.1:0-3170 GCA_050256015.1 Mangrovibacterium sp.
CATGGATTGTTGTTTTTGCATTCAATACTAATCCGGTTGAAACATTAATCGGGTTCAGTATTTTAGTGGCAGGAATGATCACCTATTTTGTCAACAAAAAGTAAACATAGAAGCAAGAGCAAATGCCAAACGGAATTTGAGGCTGTGCCGAGCATGAATGTTCCGATTGAGTGAGCGCAATACCAGGATTAGCTGGATATATTACCGAAAGGAAGGAACTCTGTAGAAGACAAAAAACGACTAATGAAACGACCATGAGAGAACTTTTCTCACACCAGCGAATGTTTATTTTGGGAGTTCCATACGTTGGTGACTCAATTGAAAAGCAAACGCTGATACGCAAATTATACAGACTTGAATTGAAAAAATAAACTTATGAAATTGAACGTTTAAATTAAAAAAAATCATATTGGTTATATTTCGGACATAATCGTCACTCAAGAGATAAGAAAATTCAAATGTATGCTTCCCGTTTTGGCTTTCTGCTAATCATTTTCCGGTACTCCAAAGGCGTAAGCCGGTATTTCCGTTTAAAGGCGGTTGTAAAATGAGACGGGTAGCCATAACCCGTTTCTTCAGATATCTCACCAATATTCATCCGGCTTTCCTTGAGCATTTTCAGGGCTTTATCCATACGGAAATCAAATAAATACCGAAAGACGGTGGTTCCGAAAAACGATTTAAAACCAGCTTTCAGCATCGTTTCACACATCCCTACCTGTAAAGCCAGCTGGCGGATTCCAGGTGGATCACGGTATTCTTCTTCCAGTATCTTCCGGGCCTTTTCAATTTGCTCCCGGTAACGGGAAAAACACAAACAAACAGCGCATTGCTGTTGTCTGCACTGTTTCATCTGTAATAAAAACAATTCGTTGCTTTTCATCTCCAGATAAAAGGAAGCCATAGCTCCCATTTCTTCCGCATATTGAAGCTGTTCCAGCAACCTGGCGGTCTCCGGAGAACTTACCAGGTGGTTTTCATTGAGTTCAAAAGAACAATGCCCGGATATCCGCTGAGACAAGGAAGCAAATACTTCCGGGTACTGCCGGGCTTTTTCACGGATGTAATCCGGGTGAAAAAAAACAAGCGTGAATTCATCCGGATCTTCATTCAACGGCTGATATGTAAAGCGGCCACCTTTCCGGTAAAACAAGTTATTGGAAAGGCAAGGCATACCATACGAGCTATCCTTTCCCCTCCTGAAAAGCATCCGGCCTTTCCCGGTGAAGATAAGACAAACAGCCTCTCCTGTAAGCTCTCCTGTAAGCTCTGCCGGAGCCGAAAAACTCCGGCACTGAATACGGCATGCCACGATGCCCGTTGTGTGCCATTCCCTGATCTCCACCTGTAACTTCCCCCCTTGCAGCATATCCGACGTACCGGCAAAAGAAACGGGATTTCTCCCATCGAACCAGGATATCCTGTAAAAGTCAGGAAAACCTGAAATTGAAAAACAGCAGATCATATGATTTAAAATTACTTAACTAATATATTATAATTCTACTCGTTAGCATGAAACGCACCCCGGCATTCGCTTCGCGGATCTCTTTTCACGAATTTCCTGTCTTCTATCGGGGAGCGCATCAAAAACAGATCTGCTTGCTCGCTTTGACTGCAGATTAAAAAAGAATACCCTCCTGAGTAATTCGTTCCCGACCTGTTTCTGCTAATTTTGCCTCTGCTTATACAGTCTAAATAAACAGATTCAAATTTAGGCAGCCGGATAAAACGGGACAATCCCCATATATTGGGATTTCCTTTCATCAATCTCCCTAAAGCAAGTTATAATTGAACATAAAATCAACATGCTATGAAGAAGTTAGTTTTCATTTTCTGTCTGTGTTTAACAGCCGGTCTTGTTTCCGCGAAAAGTATTGTAACCGGTTTTGTTACTGATCAGGGAAACCACGGCATTCAAAACGTGTCTGTCATCCTTGACAAAGGAAAAGCAGGCACAGTAACCGATGCCCGGGGCTATTTTTCTCTGGAAATACACCCCGGAGAACACGAACTCCGTTTTTCACATATTCAATATAAATGTTATACGAAGAGAATCAGTATAGCAGCGAACCAGGAACTCAACATGCTTTTATCCATGGATGAAGCTGTGTTTAACCTGGACCAGATTTCCGTGACGGGATCGGCCACGGAACTGGAGTTGAAAAAACTTCCGTCAAGTATCAGCGTGATAACAACCGCATCTCCTGAATTCAGGGGAGTGACAACGATTGATGACATACTTTCCCGCGTTCCTGGGATTTTCGTTGACCGCAGCCGCGGACTGACCACTACCGGAAGCCATACAACCGTCAGCCTCAGGGGTACTGCCGCAGCCAACCGGACACTGGTGATGAAAGACGGTATTCCGCTTAATAATGCCTATACAGGAAGTGTTACAGAATGGAATACGATGGCTTCCAATTCTATTTCCCGTATAGAGGTGGTAAGAGGAGCCGCATCTTCTCTTTACGGCACCAATGCCATGGGAGGGGTTATCAATATGATTACGGAAATTCCTCAAAAGCAACCGGTGCTGGAAGCCGGGGCGAAGTATGGTTCCATGGACAATGCCGTGTTTAACCTGAAAGCCGGCAAAGCATTTGATAACGGGATCGGCTTTATGCTGTTTTCCGAATACAAGCAAACAGACGGCTACCGGTACATGGACCGCAGCTTGTGGAAAGATTATTATAAAAAGCCGATCAATAAAATGCTAAACATAACGGCTAAGGCGACTTATCATTTTAAAGATGCCTCGTCGTTCGAATTTGTCGGCGATTTTCACCAGGAAAAACCGGAGACCGGGACAACAACCATTTATGATGCGAATAATAAGGTGGGAAACTTTTTACTTAGGTATAAAACCCAAACAGGCAGGCTCGGCTGGAACCTGACGGCTTATACCAATCGGTCGAAGAACAAAACGGATGCGGTGAAATGGAATAAAACGACCTCGGCTTTCGATAAAAGCTATTATTCGACCGATGTCCCCTATCACGAAAACGGGATTGTAGGAAAAATAAATACGGTAACCGGACAGCATACAGTCACCCTGGGTGTTGATCTGCGCTTATACGATCTGGAATCGGATTATGATTACGCAGGAAAAGGAACCCGGCAATACGAAGGACAACAGTTGTTTTATTCGGCCTTTCTAAATGATGAAATAG
>JBFWIL010000282.1:0-3120 GCA_050256015.1 Mangrovibacterium sp.
GCCCCACTGCACAGACTTGCGGCTGCTGAATCATCTCCACCTTTTCAGAAAGCCGTTCTCCTTCTTTCAACGCATATTGACGAAACTGCACATTACGGCAGGCATATTCCCCGCTGATCCAGGGTCCGCCAAAAGGCCAGCCGGAAGCATTGGCCAGATCAATGCCCAGATCCAGCCTTTTCCCTTCCTTCAGCGTATGGGCAAACACCTCCATCCACCGGGATGAAAGAAAAGGAATCGACTGCTGCTCGAAGCCTTTCACCCCGTAGATCGGCGTAATTTCAATTCCCCCGAACCCGGCCTGCTGAAGAGCCTCCATGTTGACGGTCAGCCCCGCTTCATCCACGGTACTGCCATGCCACCATTGCCTGGTCCAGGGCTTTGTTTCGTGACTGGTTTCCGGCCAGGCCGGAGCCGGACCGCTTCTCGGAGCGGAAGAACAGCCAACAAAAGCCATCAGGGCAAGAAGAACAAAAGCCTGCCACACCGATGCCCGAACATCATGCAAATCGTTTTTTTTCATACGTTTATTTTTTCAATTTAACTAACTGCAACCCGCGTATCACACGTCATCACTTTGAACTATATTACCAACGGTATAGAACTCCATGTTGTTGAAAATTATTATCATACTCCTGGGTATTGTGAAGCAACATGTTCGTTTCATACGTTTAGATTTTGCAAACAGCACATCAATCTACCAAGATAATTAATTTCAGGGAAATTCCATTCATGACAAAACGGAACAATCCGTCGCTGTGAGACGGGTATTTATCCGATCAGGACAAAACACGACCGGCACCCGAAAATTTCCGGGCAACCGGCCGCGTCGTAAACTTTATTTCCACCCCTCCAGGGCTTCCAGCTTACGCATGGAATACTGTTTTGAGCTTATCTCCACCGATTCGGCATAAAGCTTGTCCAGATCCGGAAGTTCCAGACTGCTGCCTTTGCGCAGAAAAACCGGGATCTGGTGTATAGCTGCACTGATTTTCCGGTAACTGCCACCCTCGTATTCCTTTTTGTCCCACAGATTAATCCAGGTTTCCCCGGCAGGCAGGTAAACTTCCTGCTCGGTTTTCCCTTCTTCCCAAATCACGGAAACCAGCAAATCAGGCCCGAGTTTATATGTATTCCAGTCGTTCCAGCTTTCCGGCTGCCCGGGGTATTCAAGAAACAGCGGACGGGCAACGGGCATACCCGTTTCACCGGCCTCCACAGCAAGCCCGTGAAGGTAGTCTACCAGGCTCATACGCAAGCTGGCATAGAACCGCCAGACAGCCAGGAGTTCCCTGTCAAAAGCCGGATCGTAATTCATCCCCCAGAAACCACGATCGTTGGTGGGCCCCACTTCCATAACGGGCGAGAAGCAGGAAAAGCCCATCCAGCGCATTGCGATCTCTCTTTCCAGGCGTTTCGGATACCCTCCGGTATCGGACCCCCATACAGGATAGCCCATTACAGCGCAACGCTGCATGCCGATCAGGGCCGAACGCAGTCCCTCGGCCGGATTACCGGTATCGCCGGCCCACATGGCCCCGTATTTTGCACTTCCGGTATACTGAGCCCGGGGAAACAGGATAAAGTTGTCACCCAGTACCGGCCGCACCCCTTCATAAGCAGCCTTTACATACTGACGCGGATAATCATTGAAATTTTCCCGGTAAGTGGTACCGGCATCGGTTACCAGATGGAGGGAATCGCAAAGTTTTTCGCCGTCGGCACGGTCCAGTTTAAACCCTTTAACCCCAATGCGGGCCAGTTTTCCGGGTCCGTTCTCCCCCCACCAGCGGGCACCTTCCTCATTGGTGAAATCCATCAGTACCTGATGGGAATTTTTCCATTCCTTGCTAACCAGATCGTAACCCCGCTGCTCGGCAACATTAGCCATTTCGCCCATCACAAAAGGACCGATCCACATCATCAGTTCAATATCCTTGGCGTTCAGCCAGCCGATCATTTCCTCAAAAGCCGGCAAACGGTCTTCATCCACTTCATAATCATCAAACCCTCTCGTTCCCGGTCCCCAGGGACGGTCAATCCAGTAAGCCGTACAGGGAATGTCATAAGCCTGCATCATCAGAATATCTTCCACAATATCCGAATTATAGGGCGCCTTTACCGGAGAACCGTCAAAATGTTTCGCATGGTTCCGGTGTTCATCACGCCAACGCCAGGGGCCAAAAGCCCAGCGGGGGGGAACAAAGGAAGGACCTGTTTTCAGTGCATGGTGTTTGACCAGGGCAGCAGGCGATTCGTCTGTCATCAACGAAAAAGCCAGTTCCGGGCCCTCAAACCGGATCTGCACCCGGTCCGGTTTTTCCCGGCAAAAATCAATGACCCCCGGCCATGTACCGTGTACAAAGAAGGCATAATTTTCAGAAGAAAGGTAAAAGGGAGCATAAGCAGAAACGGTAGGTTTAAGCTTCACATCCACCCGTTCACCCCTCAGGTTCATACCCGTGCGAATCCCTTTCTTCCAGGATTCGGTTTGTGCGCCGTCAACCACCCGTTCAAAAATACCCGTGAAATATTCCTTTTCGGAAGCCGCCAGACTGATCATCCAGGCTGAAGGTTTTTCGTCTGATTCAAGGGAGAAAGCAAATTCCGTTTCCCGGTCCAGAACACGGACCTGCAGAACCACAGCCGGCTGACTTTGCGCCCAGCGGAAGCTCAGGGAACCGTCTTTCTGTGTGCTCGTTACAGGCCTGCCTTTCAGCCAGTTCAGCTGTCCGTCCAGCTCATAGCCGATGGCCCCCGATTGCCCGTCGCCATTCAGGCTGACAGCCCTGCCGTAAGGATTGATCACCTCCAGGGCAGCAAAAGAACCATCCCCTGTGTTTAAAATCTTTATTTTCTTTCCCGAAGGACTACAGGCCATAAGACCTGTCAGCACAAAGAAAAGAATAAAAATCCGGCTTTTCTGTAAGTTTAATTTGACGCTCATAATGGATCAGTTTTTGGATTGGAACAAAGTTCGCAAGAAAGGCACGGCTTCATCCGGAATTTTGTACACAATAAGCAGGACAAACTGTTTTATTGTTCCTAATGATTTCTGACAGACAATTGCTGTGTTTTTTGATAATCAGAAGGGTTCACTCCAAAATGCCTTTTAAACAG
>JBFWIL010000283.1:0-3129 GCA_050256015.1 Mangrovibacterium sp.
TGTTCCGTTACAAATAAACTGTCCGGGACCGGATCTCCCAGGCGGGTTCATCCCTTTTTATGTTGTTTGTGAAAAGTTATATGTTTATTTGCGAATGGTGAGTTCCATCTGACCATTAAAAATTAAAAAATAAAAGAATGAAATATATCCCAATGAGAATGATTACTTTTTTTACAGGACCGTTCCTGCTTATTTTGCTTGGTTTTCCTTCCGGTACACAGGCCCAGCTTCAGATTAGCTCCGGTACGCCGTATCTGATGAACCAGGCCAGAGATATCAGTACGGATTTTTCCGATTTCACCAATATCTTTTTCTTTGCCGACGAGTTGTCTTCCTTTCATCTTAAGGAAGGCCGGGGCACGGTAAGGTGGAAACGCCATAAGCTGGAAACCCGGCAGGCATTCAACACCAACACCACGGTGGCTTTGCCGTTGCAGATGCTTGACTTCCCGTTCTCCGCCTATGAGAACAATCCGGATTTTCAGTTTAAGCTGGATTTTATCTCTCCCCGTACGGTGCGGATCCGGATGCAGACTTCACCGGTTGAAGCGGATAACAAGCCGTCGCTTATGCTGGCCGGGAATCCCGGAACCGATCTTTCCTGGCAGGGTACCGAAACAGCACAGTCCGTTACCTATACCGGTCTCTATGGCAGCATCTGCATGGAAAAGCACCCGTGGCGCCTGATAGTGAAGGATGCACGGGGAAAAATTCTGACGCAGACCCGTACCCTGGGAGACAATGACTCCAGCCAGGTTAAGTCCGTTCCGTTTTGCTATATCAAACGGGGATCGGATAACAGCCGGCGTGTGAATCCTGTTTTTTCTCTGTTTCCGGGAGAAAAGATTTTTGGATGCGGGGAATCTTTCGGCCCTCTGAACAAAGCCGGACAAAAACTGAATTTGTTTGTCACCGATCCGCAGGGACCGGAAACCGGACAGATGTACAAGCCCGTTCCCTTTTTTATGAGCAGCCGGGGGTATGGCATTTTTATGCATACCTCCGCTCCGGTGACCTGCGATTTTGGTGCTACCAACATAAGTGAGACCAAGCTGTTCCTGGCGGATGAGTCGGTGGATCTTTTTGTCTTTTTCGGAAAGCCAAAGGAGATCCTGAATGCTTATACTGACATGGTGGGCAAAGCCCGCATGCCGCCGCTCTGGTCGTTCGGTACCTGGATGAGCCGGATCACGTATTTTTCCCAGGAAGAAGGTTATTCCGTGGCGGAGAACCTGCGCAAAAACAAAATTCCGGCCGACGTGATCCATTTTGATACCGGCTGGTTTGAAAAGGACTGGCAGTGCGACTACCGCTTTGCTCCGGAACGTTTCCCTGATCCGCAGAAGATGCTGGATGATCTGAATAAGGACGGGTTCCGGGTGTGCCTGTGGCAGCTTCCCTATTTCACTCCCGGGAACCGTTATTTCCGGGAACTGGTGGAGAAGGGGCTGGTGGTAAAAAATGCAAACGGGAGTCTTCCCTATGAAGATGCGGTGCTTGATTTTTCCAATCCGGAAACAGTAAAATGGTACCAGGACAAGCTGGCCCGGCTGATCCGGATGGGGGTAAGCGCCATTAAAGTGGATTTCGGGGAGGCGGCTCCTCTGGACGGGATTTATGCTTCGGGCAAAAGCGGACTTTATGAGCATAACCTTTATCCGTTGAGGTATAACAAGGCTGTGGCCGACATTACCCGCGAAATACACGGCGAAAACGTCATCTGGGCCCGTAGCGCCTGGGCCGGATCGCAGCGTTATCCTCTGCATTGGGGAGGAGACGCGGCTACCACCAACATGGGGATGATGGGCAGCCTGCGCGGGGGATTGTCTTTCGGACTGAGCGGATTTTCATTCTGGAGTCACGATATCGGAGGTTTTGTAACCTCTGCCCCGGAAGGGCTGTACCGCCGCTGGCTGCCCTTCGGCTTTTTGTCTTCCCACAGCCGGGTACACGGCGCTCCTCCTACGGAACCCTGGCTGTATAACGAAGATTTTATGAAAGCTTTCCGCCAGAGCGCGGAGATGAAATACAAGCTGATGCCTTATGTTTATGCCCAGGCCAAAGCTTGCTGTGAAAGCGGACTTCCCATGGTGCGGGCCCTTTTCGTGGAGTTTCCGGAGGATGCGGGCGCCTGGCAGGTGGAGGACGAGTACCTGTTTGGCAGCCAGATGCTGGTGGCTCCCATGCTGGAAGGAGGCTTACAGCGTGAAGTTTACCTGCCCGGGGGTAAGTGGATCGATTACCAGACCGGTAAGGTGTATAAGAAAGGCTGGCACACCATTCAGACAGCCGCTATACCCGCGGTGATCCTGGTCCGCAACGGATCGGTCCTGCCCCATATAGGGCTGGCTTCCTGCACCGATGAAATGGACTGGAGCCAGATTGAACTGAAGGTTTATGCGGCTGGTACCAAACAGGCCGCAGGATTGTTGTGCCTGCCTTCCGATAACCGGCTTCATTACCTGGAGGTGTCTGTGGATACCCGTGGGCTGAAGACGGACGGACTGGAAGGAAAAGTTCATTTCCGGATCAGTGAATAAAAATGAACGAGTTAAAATACAGATCTTTATGAAACGCGTATTTTCCTGTCTAATTATACTGAGTCTGGTCATGCTCCCGGGTTTGTTGCTGAAGGCACAGCAGTTTCATCTGGCCCCTTACGGTTATTTCCGCCTTGAGGGTGTCGATGTGATGGCTTTTGATGATATTTATCCCGAAGGGCACCAGGGTTGGACTGGGCATTATCATGCACGGCAACAGGGTGGCAACCAACGGTGACCTCCGGCTGGAGGCCTCTCCCGGACAATGGCAGCCCGTACCTCTGCAACGGAACCGGAAGGTGGACCGGGGGGCATGGCAGCCGGCTCCTGCCGTATCGGTCAGTACGGCAGGGCTTACTGCTCAATCCGGATTCCTTCCGGGGCGTACACCTCGGAGTGAATGGTTCCGTCTTCTTTGCGGGTGTGTTTTATTCGAACTGTCCCCAGGGGAGTGGGGTAACTTCCTTCCACCCATTTCAGCCTGCCCATGTGCGGTTTAATCTTCAACGCCCTGCATCCGGGCTCCAGCACTTTGACTCCGAGAATATTTTCCGTTAGCCAGGCGGTTACCCCCGATGACCAGCCGTGG
>JBFWIL010000284.1:0-3110 GCA_050256015.1 Mangrovibacterium sp.
GACGACAGGTTTAACCGGCGACCAGTTCTCCCCCGAGAAACCGGGGAACAACACGGGTATAATCAAGCCGTAGACAAAAATCAATGCAATCGTCAAGTCCTTTTGCAGCCAGCCTTTCCTTTTGCGCAGCTTTGCGCAGATAGGCGTTCAGATCGGTTCGGGCCAATTCCCAGAGGTCCACCGAAGCAGTCACAGCATCACAGATAGAATGAAAATTCCCGGATGCAAGCAATTTTCGCGAGAGGGCTCCGGCAAAAACCGTATCTTCCAGGCTGAACCGGTCTTTCCATGAAGCACACAGAATCAGTACAGGGGAGTGCTGGGCAAGAAGCCATTCGCTCAGGGCTGTCAGATTCAGAAACGAGCCGATCACCACAGCTTTGGAATGACCGGCCAGATGAATACAACGGGTTCCATTGGTTGTGCAATAGACAATATCCCGGTCTTTCACCTGTTCGGCCGTAAAATTAAAAGGCGACTTTCCAAAGTCTGCAAAATCAAGCACATAACCATCGCGCTCGGAAGCTACCAGATAGCCTTCCCGCTTCTTCTGCCGGGCTTCTTCTACCGTTGCCACCGGGATAATCCGCCGGACCCGGTTGTGAAAGGCCGTACATATGGCAGAACTGGCCCGGAAAATATCGGCCACCACCACCACATTGGCATCATCGGCATGCCTGGAATAAATTGCCGGCGACAGGCAGATTTCCAGCCGGAATCGATTGTTTATCATAAACAGCTATCGGATTTGTGCCGTAAAGATAATGGAACAGGAACAAAAAAAAAAGCATCGCCGGGTATGCAACCGCCTGTTACCGGAGCGGATCAGGACACATGCACAAAAGGCATCCTGACCACCCTGGCTTTCAGCATCTTTCCGCGAATCTGAATATAAATCTCCGTTCCGAATGCAGCACGGGCCTTGGCTACATAGCCCATGCCAATCCCTTTGTTCAGCACGGGCGACTGAGTCCCGGAAGTTACCCGGCCAATAACATTGCCATGCTCGTCGGTAATCGGATAGCCATGCCGGGGTATTCCCCTGTCAATCATTTCAAAGCCGCGAAGGATTTTCCCCGGGCCTTTATCTTTATGCGCCTGCAACCGGTCGCGGTTAACAAACATATTCCGTTCGCTGAATCGGGTAATCCAGCCCAGTCCGGCTTCCAGGGGAGAAGTCTGGTCGTCAATATCATTCCCGTAAAGGCAGTAGCCCATTTCCAGGCGCAACGTATCACGCGCTCCCAATCCGATGGGCTTAATTCCAAATGCTTTACCGTCCTCAAAAATCGCCCGGTAAATTGTTTCCCCGTCCTCCGGAGCAAAGTAAAGTTCAAAACCACCCGAACCTGTATAGCCCGTGGCCGAAATAATCACGTTCTCCACACCGGCTAATGTTCCTGTAACGAAAGCATAATAACTGATATTTTCCAGCTTCACCGGCGTCAGCTGTTGCAAAACTTCCATCGCTTTCGGCCCCTGAACAGCCAGCTGGGCGGTACGGTCGGAAGTATTTTCCAACCGGGCTTCGAAACGGTTCAGGCTGTTCAGCCAGTTCCAGTCCTTTTCAATGTTGGACGCATTGACCACCAGCATATATTTTTCAGGACCAAAACAGTAAACCAGCAAATCATCCACAATACCTCCCTGCCCGTTAGGGAAACAGGAATACTGGGCCTGGCCTTCCCGCAAAACGGAAATGTCGTTACTGGTTACATACTGAACCAGTTCGGAAGCATGAGGACCCCGCACCCAGAATTCTCCCATATGCGATATATCAAAAACCCCTACTCCCTTACGGACAGTCAGGTGTTCATCCCGGATTCCGCTAAACTCCACAGGCATGTCAAAGCCTGCAAATTCAACCATCCTCGCGCCGGCATCCCGGTGTAACTGATTAAAGACGGTTTTTTTCATACGTTTATTTTTTCAATTTAACTAACTGCAATCTGCATATCACACACGTCATCACTTTGAACTAAATTACCAACGGTATGGAACTCCCGAAATAAACATTCTCCTGGGTGAAAGCCGCGGCTTGCATGGCTCGTCTCATTTATGCTATTCTGTTTATTATTCATCACGCGTTCCGCAGGCAAAGATCATAAATTCCTGCCACATTCCGGCTTCCGGATCTTTATAAAATATTCCGGGATGAAAAAAACCGTTTTTCTTATCTTTACACAAAACCCAACAGCAAACGGTTCATGCAAAAGAAACGGATAACCAGACTGAATTATCTAAAGAAAATAACTGACAGCGATCCGGTCAGGATGAAAGAACTCATCAGGCTTTTTCTGGAACAAAGCGTTGAATACCGGAACGGCCTGAAAAATGCCCTACTGCAGGAACAGTGGAATAACCTGGGCCGTCTGGCCCATAAAGCCAGATCTTCCGTGCTTGTGTTTGGCATGCAGGAGCTTGGTGTATTGTTGAAATTTCTTCAGCAATACACCAAGGATCCTGTTGATGTCACGGCATGCACATGGGCTGTGGGCGAATTTGAACAGACCATCCTGCAGGCGGAACAGGAACTGCAAGATGAGCTGAAAAAACTAAGCTGATTCCATTGAGCTACATTTCCACAGGTTTAAACGTCAGCTGCTCATCCTCAACGTCGATCAGGATGTCCTGTCCGGCAGTCAGGCTTCCCGAGAGCAGAGCACGCGACAACGCATTAAGCACGTATTTCTGAAGCAAACGGGTTACCGGACGGGCTCCGTACTGCGGATCATACCCCACCGAAGCCAGCCAGCTGATAGCCTCAGGAGAAATCTCAAGCTTCATATTCCGGTTTTGCAGCCTCCGGACAATGCGGTTAAACTGGATCCGTACAACCTGTTTCATTTCCTCCAGGCTCAGCGGAGAAAACATGATGATTTCATCAATCCGGTTCAGGAATTCCGGTTTCAGTGTTTTACGAAGCAACTCAAAAAGGGCCGTGCGGGTCTGTTCAAAAAGTGCTCCCCGGTTATTTTCGTTCATCCCCCCAAAGCTTTCCCTGATCAGCTGGGAGCCCAGGTTGGAAGTCATTATGATAATTGTGTTTTTAAAATTGACCATGCGGCCCTTATTGTCGGTCAGCCGGCCGTCATCAAGCACCTGCAGCA
>JBFWIL010000285.1:0-3103 GCA_050256015.1 Mangrovibacterium sp.
GGGATGTTTGTTCATGTATACGGTACAACATTTAATGTCTGTGCTTTTCCTGTTGAATCATCGGTTAAGGTTACCCTGGTTGAAGGAGCCGTGTCGCTGACATCCGGGGCAGGCAAATTTGACGGGAAGAATGAATATTTCATGAGTCCCGGGCAGACCGTGGTTTTTGAAAAGACATGCCGGACCCTGCAGGTCCGGCATGAAGATCCTTTTTTGTATACGGCCTGGAAAGACGGATTGCTGGTATTCCGGAATACGACCTTTGAAAATGTGCTGAAACGACTTTCCAGGCAGTTTAACGCCGACATTGCTCTCCGGGATTCCTTGCTTGCTTCCATTCCCATGGATGCAACCTTCCGGAATGAGGGTTTGGATGAGATTTTGCGGCTCTTGTCGGAAAGTACCTCGTTCTGTTATGCTTATGAAAATCCGGTGAAATTGCCGGGGGGAGCATACGAAAAAAGAAAAATTAACATATGGAGAAAATAAAGATCAGGCACCTGCGTCAATTGTAAAAAAAAGCAAGGAGAAGTTAGCGGCTTCTCCCTGCCTAAGTAATTAATCGATTTGCAACAACCTAATTAATTAACACAAAGGTATGAAAAAAAATGTGGTTTATCCTTCAGTAGGATACCGATTCTTGCTGAAAAAAAACTTGTTAAAGATGAAACTGACTATCTTATGCTTATTCCTGAGTCTGATGAATCTGATGGCCGCCAGGGTGTATTCGCAGGCGGATACGGAAGGAAAACTGACTTTGGATTTTCAGAATGCCCGGGTTGAGGAAGTCCTGGCTGAAATTGAAGAACAAAGCAATTTCTATTTTATTTACAACCGGGAGGTGGTTGATGTGAACCGGAAGGTTGATGTGTCGTATAAAAAACAGGAAATCAGGGAGGTACTCTCCGGACTCTTTCACGGAACCGATGTGGAATATGATATTCGGGAGAACCATGTGATTCTGAGAAGCAATTCCGTGCAGCTTTTCGGTCAGCAGACTATCCGGGTCTTTGGTATTGTAACCGATTATTCAGGAGCGCCTCTTCCCGGGGTGACCGTGGTGGTTAAAGGATCCACCCAGGGAACAATTACCGATGCCAAAGGGTATTACATGCTGGTCGATGTTGCACGGGAAGCAAGCCTGGTGTTTTCTTTCGTGGGCATGAGAACGCTGGAAATCAATGTTTCCGGAAGATCGGAAGTCAATGTGTCCATGGAGGAAGAAACCATTGGCATTGATGAAGTGGTGGCCATTGGCTACGGAACCATTAAAAAAAGTGATGTAACCGGTTCGGTGGTTTCCGTGGACAGTGAACAAATGATGAAGCGTAATCCGCTGAATCTGGCTCAGGGACTGTAGGGATCTGCTGCCGGGGTTATGGTCTACAAGAATTCGGGGGATCCGGAAGGGGATGTTACTATCCGTATCCGGGGAGTTGCCACGGTAAACGGATCGGCCGATCCGCTTTATGTAGTAGACGGCGTACAGGTGGGAACCAGTGCGAATTTTGTAAATCCTGCCGACGTGGAAAGTATTGAGATCCTGAAAGATGCATCTGCTACAGCGATTTACGGAGCGCGCGGGGCCAACGGGGTGGTTATGATTACGACCAAAAAAGGGAAGAAAGGAGCTACCCGGCTTGATTTCTCCGCAAATTTCGGGGTCCAGAATCTGACGGGTAAACTGGATGTGGCCGATGCCGACCTTTTTGCGTATTCCGTTCGTCAGGGAAGGGCCAATGACAATGCCAGTATCCAGAATAAGGCTTTCGGGGAAGATTATATCGGGAAATTAAGGACCATCGACTGGCAGGATGTAATGACCCGCGTGGCTCTGCAGCAAAACTATTCGTTGTCCGTATCGGGGGGCAATGATAAAACCCAGTCCAGTTTTTCTCTGGGTTATCTGAATAATGACGGAATCATTCTTCGGTCAAATTTTTCACGCTTAACCGCACGTGCAAACATTGAGCATCAGGTCCAGAATTTTATTAAGGTTGGGGGCAATCTGAATTTTGTGCACACGGAAAAAGTAGGCGAAGGCAATCTGCGAAGCTATGCCATCCTTACCCCGACCATGGATTACGTGGATGACATTACGGGGAAATTTATCAGCCAGGATTACAAACAAAATGAAGACGGGAGCTGGCCGACCTTTATGCAGGTCAGTGGTGAGGGAGATATACAGAAAGGGCAGGATAACCCGTATGCAGCCAAAATGGAAGAGGATAATACCCCAAGCTACAACAACAAAATACTGGGAAGCGCCTTCTTGGAACTGGATTTGGTTAAGGGGTTGAAGGTTAAGGTGCTGGGGTCTTATATGCTGTCTACCTATGATGGAAGCGAATTTTCCATTGCCAATACCCGGACCCTGACCGGTTCCCAAAAAAACTCCTTCTGGCTGAGCCAGTCGCAGGATAATAATCTGGAACTGGAAAGTTATTTAACCTACAACTGGGAAAACGAGATCCATAACCTGACTGCTATGGGCGGGTATTCCCAAAGTAAATACTGGGGCCATTGGGTTGAGGCCAGTGCCAGTGATTTCCTTTCTGATTCCTACCGTGATATTTCGCTGACCAGCGATCAGACTTCCCGGACCGGAGATGGCGGATATAACCTGGAGGAACGTTATCTTTCCTTCTACGGACGTGTGATGTACAGTCTGATGGACCGCTATGTGCTGACCGGCACTGTGCGCCGCGACGGATCTTCCAATTTTGGGGAAGGAAACCGTTGGGGGGTATTCCCTTCTGTTGCCGTGGCCTGGCGGCTGTCTGAGGAAGATTTCATAAAAAAACTGAATTTTTTTACGAACATGAAACTGCGTTTTGGGTGGGGACAAACCGGTAATGCCGGAAATGCAACGAATCTTTCCGTGGCCCAGTTGTCCTCCAACCGAATCTCTTACGACTGGGGATCGTTGTACGGGTCATCTTCGGAATATACAAAAGTTGTTGGAGTTGCCCAGTTAAAAGAGATCGATACAAATCTGCAGTGGGAAACCAATACGCAGACCAACATCGGACTCGATTTTGGCATGCTGGATCAGAGTCTGAACATCTCCCTGGATTATTTTATCCGCGATTCCAAGGATTTG
>JBFWIL010000286.1:0-3091 GCA_050256015.1 Mangrovibacterium sp.
GCTTAACCATTTTCTCCAGGGAAACAGCAACACGGGCGGCTTTCTTTCCCGTAAAAAAGATACCCTGGCCGGCTTCCTGCAGGAGAGAAATAACGCTTTCCAACTCGGGAATATTAAAAAATCCGGAGTGGATAATGTTTTCCGAAAAATGGGTAACAATACAGGAAGCATCACCCTCCGGTCCGGGTTCCTGTACTTCCCAGCAATGGTACAGGTTGGGTCCCAGCAACACCAGGTCTCCTTTCCTGTAACTGGAAATGTGATTGCCCACTATTCTCCTTCCCGCCCCTGCCGTAATCAGGTTGAGCTCAAAATTCCGGTGGGAATGAATGCGGCTCTGCTCCGGATCCATCGACATGCTGCGTGTTACAAAAGTCCGTTTTTCCGGTATCCGGATTTCTTCGTAAATAAACTCCATATCAATTTTATTAACTTCAAAATCCCAATATAAATATTATTTTCCCGGTCCGGGTTAATATTCCTTATAAAATAAGCAAAATACCGGAAGCGAAAGCCGGCCGTAAGCTTTTTCTTTGAACGGGTGTTCCTGTTTCCGGGAAACCACAACGGTTTTCCGACAGAAATACAGATTATAACAAATTAAAAACCGAAAAAGGAAAGCTATGGAACCAATATTTAAAGGGATTATCCCCCCTGTTGTCACTCCGCTCCGGAGCAACAACGAGCTGGATGAAGAAGGTCTGGAACGGCTGATTGAGCACCTGATTGCCGGAGGAGTACACGGACTGTTTATGCTGGGGACCACCGGAGAGGCGCCCAGTCTTACTTACACGCTCCGGAAAAAGCTACTGAAAAAAACAGCGGAAATTGTCAGGAACCGGGTGCCCGTGGTCGCAGGCATTACCGACACCTGCCTGGAAAATTCCCTGGAGATGGCAGCCTGTGCTGCCGATAACGGACTGGATGCCGTGGTCGTTGCCCCCCCATATTACATGCCTATCTCCCAGGAAGAAATGGTAGCTTTCCTGGAAAAGCTTACCCCCGGACTGCCGCTGCCCTTCCTGATGTACGACATGCCCGGGTGCACCAAACTGCACATGACAATCGACACAGTCAAAAGAGCCAGGGACCTGGGCGCCATCGGGGTAAAAGACAGCTCTGGCGATCTGTCTTATCTGTATGCCCTGATCCGCGCGTTCAGCGATCAGTCCGAATTCTGTATTATTGCCGGAACAGAACTGTACCTGCCGGAAACCATTCTGCAGGGCGGACACGGGGCGGTAGCAGGAGGAGCCAACCTCTTTCCCAAATTATTTGTAGATTTATATCGGGCTTCGGCACACCGCAATCTGGAACGGATTGCCGTACTTCGGGATCTGGTTATGCAACTGAACAACACCGTATACCAGGTGGGGAATTCATATTCCCGCATTGTTCGCGGCATTAAATGCGGACTTTCTCTCATGCATATCTGCAGCGAGGAGATGGCCTTGCCGTTGTTCTCCTTTAGCCGCGAAGAACGCGCAGTCATTGAAGAACACATTCAGGAACTCAGCCAAAGGATCACTTCGTAAACCGGCCGAAAAACACAAAAACGATGAAATTACCTTTACTGGATCTTATTGTATTTATCGTACTCATTATTGGAAATGTCCTGTTCGGGGCAAGTTTTTTTTTCCGGAACAAAACCTCTTCCCAGTTTACCTCCGGAGGAGGAACGCTGCCGGCCTGGGTGGTAGGCATGTCCATATTCGCTACTTTTGTAAGCAGCATCAGCTTTCTCGGCCTGCCGGGCAAAGCTTATATGGATAACTGGAATGCCTTTGTGTTCAGTCTGACCATTCCGGCAGCTTCCGTGCTGGCCGTGAAATTTTTCATTCCGCTGTACCGGGGCATAGGAAGCATATCTGCCTACCGCTATCTGGAACTCCGCTTCGGGGCCTGGGCACGAATGTATGCTTCTGCCTGCTACATACTTACCCAACTTATGCGTACCGGAGCCATCCTGCTGCTGCTGGCTCTTCCGGTGAATGCGCTTTTTGGCTGGGATGTGCGGATCATCATCATCGTCACCGGGCTGGCAGTAATTGCCTATTCCATGCTGGGCGGCATTCAGGCCGTAATATGGACCGATGCCATCCAGGGAATCATCCTGATTATCGGAGCCATCGCCTGTGCAGTACTGCTAACCGTATCCATGCCCGAAGGGCCCGGCCAGCTGTTTGAAATTGCCCGGACAAACCATAAGTTCAGCCTGGGAAGCTTCGGAAACAGCCTGTCTGAATCTACCTTCTGGGTGGTGCTGATTTACGGACTGTTTATTAACCTGCAAAACTATGGTATTGATCAGAATTACGTGCAACGTTACATGACTACCAGTTCCGAACGGGCAGCCAAATTCTCAGCCCTGTTCGGCTCATTGCTTTATGTTCCTGTATCGGCCGTATTCTTTTATATCGGAACAGCGCTTTATGCCTATTACACTGCGCAACCCGGACTCTTGCCTTCAGAACTCAGGCAAGCCGGTACAGGAGACCAAATTTTTCCGCACTTTATCGTCAACGGACTGCCTGCAGGAATTACCGGACTGCTAATCGCCTCAATCTTTTCGGCCGGCATGAGCACAGTGTCCACCAGCATTAACAGTTCGGCCACAATTATCCTGTCTGATTACTACACCCGGTATTTTAATAAAAACGCCTGTGAAAAAGCCTCCATGCGCGTGCTGTACTGTTCGTCCCTGATCTTTGGAATTATGGGCATACTAATCGCCCTGGCCCTGGTGGGCGTGGAAAGTGTTCTGGATGCATGGTGGGCCCTGGCTTCCATATTCAGCGGAGGCATGCTGGGGCTTTTCCTCCTTGGGTACCTGTCAAAAAAAGTCAGCAGCATCGATGCTGCTGTCGGAGTAGTCATAGGCGTGCTGGTCATTGTCTGGATGAGCCTGTCGCCGCTTTATTTCAATGACGAAAATCTGCCGGCCTTCCGCAGTCCTTTTCACAGTAACCTGACCATTGTAATCGGAACCATGACCATTGCCCTGACAGGCTTTCTGCTGGCCAAACTGTTTTTCAAGAAAGAGAAAGAAGAAGCCAGGGAATAGCCCATGCGAAAATAGCCCCGGGGTTGA
>JBFWIL010000287.1:0-3091 GCA_050256015.1 Mangrovibacterium sp.
GGATAGGCGTAGGCCGCTCAAAGCCCATTTCTGAAATGGCGCTGAGCAATTCGGGTTTCAAACCCGTTTCTTCAAATGTCATCATACAATAATTTACAGGAAGAACAACAGGTTCTTCTCTTTCCATAGCAGCACGGATGACACCAAAAATTATTTTTTCAAAGAATATACCCCTATGCCATCGATGCTTTTCTTTGCAAAAGCGCAAAGCACTGAACAGCTAGTTCAGTTTATAATCGAAATCAGCAAGGTCCTTGGCTCTTAAATGAATCACCTTTCCTTTGCTGTCAGAAACCACGAAATGCCAATCCCTTTCCTGTTTGGATTTGATCAGCTTCTGGCAGGTTAAATCAAGCCCTTCTATAATTTTGTTCCTGACAGTATTATCCTTTTTTGTCATTTTGAGCTGTTAATTTTATTTTGGCAAAGATAGCACAATTTTTAATATCCACATCTTTTGTACCGTAACCTTCAGCAATAAGCTCGGACGAAAGTTTCGACTTATCGAAGATCATCCAGTAATCGCAAAGCGGAATATAAAGCTCAAACAAATTCCGCAATCCGGCATAATACCTCCGCGCAATCACGGGGCCGGGAACATCATGTCCGCCTTCCTTTACCCGGGTTTTCACCCGGGCTACTGCCAGGTCGGGCGAATCAAGCCAAAAAAACACCAGGGTAACCATATACCCCTTTTGCCTGGCCTTCCGGATAGTCTTGGTGTAACTCTTTGAAGACAGGGTGGCCTCAAAGGCAAAATCGTCGCCGTTTTGCATGAGCTTTTCAATTTTCTTCAGCATAATTCGTCCCGCATCAATGGCAGCTCCTTCCGGATTGAGCGGAGAAAGACCTCTGGCAATTTCATCTGCATTCACAAATTCCCGGCAACTGAGCATTTCCGGAAGGACAGTCAGCGAAGCCGTGGTCTTTCCTGCCCCGTTACATCCGGCAATAACATACAAATTCGGCATACCGACATTTCTTTCGGGCCAAAGATAACAGATAATTCCATTTCTCAGAGTCCCGTCAAAATCATTTCAGCCACTGTCAGTAACCCAAAACACAACCGAACAAAACCGACCTGACATTCCTTTACGAATGTATGCAAAAATAATTTGTTTTCCCATTCAGCTTTTATTTATATCTTACCTGCCGCACAAAAAACCAATTCCTAAACAAAACTCAGATGAACAAAAAACACCTTTTTCTCCTGATCCTGATGTTCGCCTTTCAACTTCCCTTTTTCCCGGCCAACGCAGCCGGCCCTGTCAGGAAATACCGTCTTTTTGAAACTTCCGTGGAAAATAAAAACCGCTATGAGAACCGGTTTACCGATGTGAACCTGCTGGTGCAGTACCAGGCCCCTTCGGGCCGGATCATCAATTTTACCGGCTTTTACGACGGCGACGGAACCGGAAAGGGAGATGCCCGGAACGGTGATGTCTGGAAAATGCGTTTTATGCCCGACGAAGCAGGAGAATGGAGCTACACCTACCGCTGGTCTGACGGAACACCCGGGGGCCGTGGAAATTTTACCTGCACGGAGCAGGGAGCCGGCAAAGGTATTCTCCAAGCCTATGCACTAAATCCGCACTGGTTCGCATACAACGGTACAGAGCCTGTCTGGCTTAAATCCTATTATGAAACCGGTCACGGGTCCCTCGGCCAGGATTTTGACTGGATCACTGAACATGTTTACCGTCCGCTGGCCAGGCACGGCTATAACCACCTGCAGGTAAACTGGCTGCTTTCGTTATGCTGTTTCGGACAGTATTACCTGGACGGCCCGGAACCGGAAACAATGAACCTGGCCCTCTACCAGGAAGGGCGGCTTACCGAAAGCATGAACCTGGATGTCTGGAAACGCATGGAACAGCACCTGGGCTGGCTTAACGAACACGACATGGGAGTACACATGTTCCTCGGTGTGGACGGCAGCCGCAACGACGGACCTGCCTGGGAAAAGCTGAGTCCGGAAGAACAACGTTTCTTTGTGCGTTACCTGGTGGCCAGGCTGGCTCCCTACGCCAACCTGGCCGGCTGGAACTTCGTCTGGGAAGTGCCGGGAGACCGGGAAAGCCACGAGCTTGGATTTGCCCGGCTGGTACGGGAATACGATGTGTTCAATCACCTTTGCACCTACGAAGATGAATTTCCCCGGGAAAACCATTACCAGCTCCCTGAATACAGTTTTGCAGCGGTGGAAAACCACAGGATTGCCGCTCCCGTAAAAAATCAGGAACGCCACCTATGGCGTGAAGCCTGGACCCACCACATGGCCTGCCTGCTTGGCTATCAGGGTAAACCCGTATTCATGAGCGAAGGAAACGCTCTGTGGCGCCGCTACTGGCACGAACGATCAGGAGCCACGCAGGATGACCTGCGCCGCAGTGCCTGGGGCTGTGTCACAGCCGGGGCTTCTTTCACCTGGAACGGACATGAAAAGGAATACGAGCTTTACGCCGGAGGCCCTTCCGGGCTGCCCTTCAGCAAGGAAAATCCCTTTCTTGAGTCGGAACGGTACATCCGTATCCTGAGCGGGGTAATGCAGGAGGAAGTGGACTTTTTCCGCATGCTTCCGCACGATGACCTGCTGACCGGACACAACGGTCTTGAAGTCTATGCCCTGGCCGAGCCGGGCAGTCAATACCTTGTCTTTGCCCCGGCAGGAAATGTCTTCGGCCTGCAGCTGGAGCAGGGCAGGTATACCAACTACTGGATGGATACAAAAACCGGGGAAAAACAAGCTCTCTCCCCCATTGAAATCCCTGGGGGAACACAGATCCGCCGGTTCAGTCCGCCTTCCTGTACTACCGACTGGGTACTGATCCTGCGCAGCAGGAACTGATTTTAAACAGACGGGGTGAAAACCTTCCGCGCATGCCGGTGTAACTGCAGGGCATTTACCACATTATGACAAACCACGTAGGCCACCGGGGCAATAGAGCTGAGCGGGTCCAGGTAAGTGAGAGACATCCAGATCATCAGCACTGTGTTTTTCTGTCCCAGTCCCTGTGTCCCGGCAACCGGTTCACCATACCGCACCCCCAGCTTATGCCCGAGAAAGAACTGAAGCATGCAGGACAGGACA
>JBFWIL010000288.1:0-3044 GCA_050256015.1 Mangrovibacterium sp.
AGCGCATCAAAAAGGAAACCATCACACTCGATGACATACAGGACGAATCGGGACCGGAAGAACCGGAAGACGACTTCATGGATGACGAAGTCCGCATCACCGACCGGAACAGTTCAAAGAGCGAGTTGTCTCCGGCAAAACTGCCAAGATCTCAGGTTTCACCGGAAGCTCATGCCAAAACAGTAATGCACGCTATCGAAAAACCAAAAATTCTGGGCAAGATCGATCTGGACAATCTGCAGGGGAAAAAGCAGGAACCGGGAACTGCCCGGTCCGGGCATAAAACCGCTGCCGGCACGGCACCGGAAAAATTTTCTCAGGACAAGCCCGTCAAGCCCGAAGAAACTGAAGGGAAACCGGACAAACCCCGCCCTGCAGGGACAAAACCCGAAAAAAAAGAAAAGCCTGTTGCCAAACGACAGGAAGCACACCCGGAGGAAACAGCTGAACAAAAATCCGAAGAACTGGTTGCCGGAGAAAAAACTACAGATAACCAGGTAGCAAACAAAAAACCGGAAGAAGTCAAAACCGAGGTTCCCAAAATGGAAGAAATCAAGGTGATCGGCAAGATCGACCTCTCGTCGATCAACCAGAAAACCCGTCCGACGAAAAAAACAAGAAAGCAGAAAGAAGAGCAAACGCGCGAACGGGAAAAACAAAAAAGGCAGGGACAACACGACCAGCAACCAACTTCTGAAAAAAAATCACCGGCCGGCCGGCTGGCCGGTCCCACCGTAGTCGGAAAAATTGAACTGCCTGACAAAAAGCGAGGGTCCGAGGGAGAAAGCGGTCATCGAAAAAAACGGCGCCGCATAAGTAAGGATGGCAATGCCCGGGTTAATGTAAGCAAAGGAGGAGTTGCTTCAGGATCAGCCAGACACGGATCCCAGCCGGGCAAAGGCAAGAAACGTGTCATCAAAAAGGAGGTTAGCGAAGAAGATGTTCAGAAGCAAATCAAAGACACCCTGGCCCGGCTTACTTCCTCCAAGGGAAAATCGAAAGGCTCCAAATACCGCCGGGACAAGCGTGCTGCCGCCAGTGAGCGTGCTGCCGCCGAGACAGAAAAGCACAAGGCCGAAAAAAACATACTGAAAGTCACCGAATTTGTCTCTGTAGCCGAACTGGCCACTATGATGAATGTAGGAGTGAACCAGGTGATTGCCACCTGCATGAGTCTGGGATTGTTTGTATCGATCAACCAGCGTCTGGATGCTGAAACCATGTCGGTTGTTGCCGACGAATTCGGGTACAAGGTCGAATTTGTCAGTTCCCAGATTTTGGAAGCCATTGAAGAAGAAGACGACCAGCCCGACAAGGTCCACCCGCGTGCACCAATTGTCACGGTTATGGGGCATGTCGACCACGGAAAAACCTCCCTGCTCGACCACATCCGGAATGCCAATGTGATTGCCGGTGAAGCCGGAGGAATTACCCAGCATATAGGAGCCTATCATGTAACCCTGAAGAACGGGCAGCATATCACTTTCCTGGATACGCCTGGCCATGAAGCTTTTACGGCCATGCGCGCCCGCGGAGCCCAGATTACCGACATTGCCATTATCATTGTGGCTGCCGATGACAACATCATGCCTCAGACTGTGGAAGCCATAAACCATGCCCAGGCCGCTGGGGTACCCATTGTCTTTGCAATTAACAAGATAGACAAGCCCGGAGCCAATCCCGACCGAATCAAGGAAGGACTCGCCAACATGAACTTCCTGGTGGAAGAATGGGGAGGGAAATACCAAAGCCAGGACATCTCTGCCAAAAACGGCACCAACGTCCATGAACTGTTGGAGAAAGTCCTGCTTGAGGCCGAAATGCTTGAGCTGAAAGCCAATAAGGGGAAAAGAGCCAGCGGAACAATAGTGGAATCGTCGCTTGACCGCGGCCGGGGTTATGTGGCTACGCTGCTGGTTCAGAACGGAACTCTGCACCAGGGAGATATGCTGCTGGCCGGACAGTATTACGGTCATGTCAAAGCCATGTTCAACGAACGAAACCAGCGCATCCAGGAGGTAGGCCCCTCCGAGCCGGTTATTGTACTCGGACTTGACGGAGCTCCCCAGGCCGGCGACAAATTCAACGTCCTGGAAAATGAACGGGAAGCCCGTCAAATTGCCAACAAAAGGGAACAGCTGGCACGGGAGCAGGGCCTGCGCACACAGAAACACATCACCCTGGACGAAATAGGACGCCGGATTGCCATTGGCAACTTCCAGGAGCTGAACCTCATCGTGAAAGGCGACGTGGACGGCTCCATTGAAGCCCTGTCTGATTCGCTGATAAAACAATCGACCGAGGAAATCCAGGTTAATGTAATTCACAAAGCGGTGGGAGCCATTTCCGAATCAGACATTAATCTGGCTACGGCATCCGACGCCATCGTTATCGGCTTCCAGGTGCGTCCCACCCTGCAGGCCCGCAGGCTGGCCGAGAAGGAGGAAGTGGACATCCGCCTGTATTCCATTATTTATGATGCCATTAATGAAATCAAGTCCGCCATGGAAGGTATGCTTTCTCCGGAAATTAAGGAAGAGATCACCGGAACAGCCGAAGTTCAGGAAGCCTTTAAGATTACCAAGGTTGGCACCATTGCCGGTTGCCTGGTCCGCGACGGAAAAATAATCCGTTCCAGCAAAATACGTGTAATACGCGACGGTATTGTGATCTATACCGGAGTACTCGGATCGCTGAAACGCTTTAAAGACGATGTAAAGGAAGTGAACAAGGGATATGAATGCGGGCTGAACATTGACGGATACAACGACATTAAACCCGGAGATATGATCGAAAGTTTCCAGGAGGTGGAAGTGGCCAAAACACTGTAACCCCGGGCAAAAACGGATATAAAAAATCCGGTGCATTTTGCATCGGATTTTTTATGCTTACGGCATCCAGCAGCCTATGCTTCCAGCATCGCCTGATAGGCTTCATCATTCATAAGCTTATCAAGTTCTGACAAATCACCCGGACGGATACGGATCATCCATCCCTTTTCATAGGGATCTTTGTTGATCAACTCCGGATTGTCCTCCAGTGCA
>JBFWIL010000289.1:0-3038 GCA_050256015.1 Mangrovibacterium sp.
AACAGGCGTCATTTTAAAACCGGTCTGTACAGAATTTGAACTTCCTCTCCGCTGAATGGAGGTGGCAAAATTCGCATTAAAACCGACGCTCAGCTGATCACTGATCTTTGAATCAAGAGCCGTCTTGAGATTCCATCTTTCATATTCGGTATAAAGAATGTCATCTTCCGACTGGTACCCGACCCCCACACGGTAGTTAATGTTTTTATTGTTGCCCGAAATATTCACAAAATGGTTTTGTTGCTGACCATCCTGAAGCACAATATCGTGCCAGTCTGTATAATTTTTGTCTGCATAAATTTGTTTGACGACCGGGCTGTCGGCATTCCAGAAATTCCGGAAATTTGCTTCCGTCATGTTCCATTCGGTTGCTCCGCTGCTTGCATCCATTGAGGAAGAAAGATAACGGGAAAACCGGTATCTCAGAAACTCGTCTCCATCCATAAAATCGGGCATATAGGCAGACTTCTTAATGCCGTAATACCCGTCGTAACTGACAGTTGCTGTTGTTCCTTCCGTTCCTTTTTTTGTGGTAATCATCAGGACCCCGTTCGTGGCTCTTGATCCGTAAATGGCCGTGGAAGAAGCATCTTTCAGCACATCAATTTTTTCAATATCCATCGGGTTAAGGAAGTTCATGTTGTCACAAACCACCCCGTCAATTACATACAAAGGCTCGCCTCCCTGCATCGAACTTTTTCCGCGGATCTGGATGTTAAACCCGTCGCCCGAACGGCTGGACGCCTGCTGGATATTTACACCGGCGACCTGTCCCTGCAAACCTTCCATTACGGAAGTAGAGCCCCTCGAAACCAGCTTATCCGACTTTATACTTCCAACTGATCCGGTCAGGTCACTCTTTTTCATCGTACCGTACCCAATGGCCACAACTTCCTCAATGCCAATGGCATCTTCCAGCAGCCGTATATTGACCACGGATCTGCCGGCCAACTCAACTTCCTGTGCCTTCATCCCGACGAAAGAGAAAACCAAGATTGTTCCGGCATCCACATTGCCAATGACATAATTTCCGTCAAAATCGGTAATGGTTCCGTTCGTGGTTCCCTTTACAACCACCGTTGCTCCCGGCAGGGGTACACCGGAAGAATCAGTTACTTTTCCTCTAACTTCCCCGGCCTGCTGACTCAGCTGGTATGCCTGCTCTGCATCCACTTCGATCAAAATATTGCGATCAACAATTTTGTAGTCAACATTTCGACCTTCAAAAAGCATATCCAGAATTTCCCTGACACTTTTATTTTCCATATCCACATCTACCAGCTGTGAATCATCGAACAATTCCCGGTTATAAAAAAAATAATAATTCGTCTGTTCTTCGATGGAATTAAAAACATCCGCTATCCGGGTGCTTTTCATTTTCAGGGTTAGCTTCGCATTTTGCGAATACACGCTTGCCGAAACAGAAGTGACAGCAAGGAGAATCAGTAAAGTACATAACCTCATCATAAACCATAATTTTTTTAGCCAGGAAACGCAGATCTCCCTGGGTTCTAAACATTTTTTCATACATTTGAATGTTAGATTAATAAAAATTGATCGTGCTAATTTTTTAGCCATTGATTTTAAGAGGGAATAGGTCGAAGTATTCCCTCTTTTTTCATTTTGTGTCATTCTCTCGTTTCATACACGTAAGTTTTTATATAATTGATTACAAGCCTCATATAAAATATATTCATTTTAAACAATCTCAATCCGATATTTTTCGAAGCCATACGGCCTTGTTTTCGATATAATAATCAAGATGTGCCGTGATCTTTATTTTCTCAAGTGCGTCAATTAGATTGTTGTTGTAGCTGAACATTCCCCGGAACCGGTAATCGGCGATTCCCGGACTGCTGTATAAAACCCGGATGCCGTACACCCTTTCAAGTTCTTTCATCAGATCACTCAACGTGGCGTCCTTAAAAATAATTTCCCCGTTTCTCCAAGAGGAGTATATTTCCACATCAACCTCCTGCACCCGAATATCTTTTCTATCCGGATTGAAAAGAATCCGCTCTCCCGGGTTCAAACGGATAGGCCGGGGATTATCTGTTTTCAGCTTCAGTTCCACACTACCTTCACTGAGCGTCGTCTCAAACGATCTGGAATCGGAAAAAGCCTTAACGTTAAACGAAGTTCCGGTTACCTTCACGTCGGCATAGGAAGTACGTACAAAAAACGGGGCCTGCCGGTTTTGTTCCACTTCAAAATAAGCCTCTCCGTCCAGCACAACCTCTCTTTTCGAACCGCTGAACCCGGAGGCCTGGTAGGTCAGTTTCGAACCCGAATTGATCCAGACTTCGGTTCCGTCAGGCAACTTGCATTTTGCCACATGGCCTCTCGGAGCAGCAATTTCAGAACAGGCAGATTCCTGTTTTCCGTTCATCTGCCTGTTCATGAAAAGAAAACTTACCGCCAATGCAAGCGGGAAAGCAATAACAGCCACCAGTTTATATAATGTTAAGCTATGCCGGGTCTTGCGAATTTGCAGGTATAGTTTCTTTTGAAGTGTGCTTTGAACAACACCTTTATCTTTTTCAAGCGTTTCCGCAGGAATCCAGGCTTGCGCCCCATGCCAGATCTTCCGGCTTCTTTTAAAATTATCCGACACGTCTTTCGCCTCTGCCTTTAAAGCATTAAACCCGGAAAGATCATCCGAAGTGGCATTTCCGGAAACGACCCTGCCGATAAGATCATTGATATGATTATCCTTTTTCATATGGTCTGTGGACTAAATCACTTCCCAGACGAAAAAGGAGTTTGAAATTCTGTAAGAAGTTTTAACTTTTTTAAAAAAAAAGAAACAACAGGAAGTTAAAAGACTGTATATCAGATAGTTTTTTTCGCATTTTCCTCAGTGCAATTCCCATTTGCATAGATACTGTCTTTTCCGAGATACCCAGGCGCCCGGCAATCTGTTTGTATTTGAGCCCTTCAAACCGGCAAAGGACAAACACTTGCCTGCATTTTTCAGGCAATGCGTTAATTGCCTGGTTGATCCTGGCATTTAACTCTGCTTCCTCAATAATGTCGTG
>JBFWIL010000290.1:0-2995 GCA_050256015.1 Mangrovibacterium sp.
TCCATGGCATCCGAACGGAAAAGGTTGTTGCTCGGGTTTACCTCATTGTTGCCGGTGGTCACCGGACGGGTTGGGTCAAGCTCCCGGACTATCCCGGCCAGTTTGGAAGTAAGCAGAGCGTTCACATTCATTTCTTCCTTTTGCTCCAAACCGGCACTCTCCTGCTTTTCAAAGTTCAGCAGCAGGCTGGCCTCCTGCAGGCTCAGCGTGTCGGCATGTACGTCGTTCCACTGTTCCAGTACCTCATTGCCAATGCTCCACATCACTACCGAAGGGTGGTTACGGTCACGGCGAATCTGGTCTGTGAGGTCGCGTTCGTGCCACTGCGGAAAGTCGAGGGCATAATCGTATGATGACTTTTTTTTGCGCCACATGTCGAAGGCCTCGTCTTGTACGATAAACCCCATGCGGTCACAGAGTGCCAGCAGTTCCGGGGCCGGGGGATTGTGGGTGGTGCGGATGGCGTTGCAGCCCATGGCTTTGAGCAGTTCCAGCCGGCGTTCCAGCGCCCGGTTGTTGACAGCCGTACCCAGGCAGCCCAGGTCGTGGTGAAGGCATACTCCCAGGATCTTGGTCGGTTGTCCGTTCAGAAAAAATCCTTTTTCAGCATCGAACTCGAAACAGCGGATGCCCAGATCGGTAGTATATGTATCGATGTTTTTTCCTTTTTCATTAACCAGGGTTTTGATACGGTAGAGATAAGGATTGTCCACAGACCAGAGAGCAGGATTCATGACCTGCATGTGTTGTTTGCACATCTGCTGTCCGCCGGCAGGAATAGCTACCGAATCGTCTGCCGAGATCAGCGTGGCTCCCTTGGCATCAAGCAGGACCGTACGGAGATAAACTCTTCGCGGTAGCCGGTCGTTGTTGTGAAGGAGGGTTTCAATCCGGATGATGGCTTTTTCCCTGCTTACCTCGGGGGTGGTGACGAAGGTTCCCCAGTGTGCGACATGCACTTTGTTGGTTTTCACCAGCCAGACGTTCCGGTAAATGCCCGAACCGGAATACCAGCGTGAATTGGGCTGCCGGGAGTTGTCTACCCGTACGGCCAGCACATTGTTCTCTTCGTACCTGAGGTAAGGGGTCAGATTGTAGCGGAAGGAGATGTAGCCGTTGGGCCGGTGTCCCAGGTGATGCCCGTTGATCCAGACATCGCTGTGCCGGTAGATGCCGTCAAAATCAATGTGGATTTGGCGGTTTACATCGGCCGAATCGACCCGGAAATGTTTGCGGTACCAGCCAGTTCCGCCTGGCAGGGCTCCCCCTCCGGCCGAAGCCGGATGGGTTTCGGAGAATTCGCCTTCAATACTCCAGTCGTGTGGTAACTGCAGCGTTCGCCAGGCCGAGTCTTTGTATGCGGGCTCGCTGAACTCTGCCCGGTCGGCCAGAATAAATTTCCAGTCGTTTGTAAGTCGTATCCGCTCCCGGCCTGCAGGGGTGTTCCTGCTGCAGGAGAAGGAAAACAGAGCCAAAAGAAACAGAATAGTGTGATAAGTAGGGTTTGTTTTCATGCGGAAGGGGAATTGATTAATAATGTTCCTGTCAAATGCAAATGTAGTAAATATCTTTCTGCATGAATCCGTTTTTTTATACATGAAATGGCGTTTTATTCATGAAAAGGAAGGATATATCCTGTTTTTGAGGCCAGCCTGTTTCGGTTAGCAGAAAAACTGAAGACCGGCAAAACAGGAATAAGTTCTTTTCGGATGAAAACTATTTTTTTATCTTTGACTATTCGAACAAAATTTATAAATGTCCCATACGATGAGAAGATTACGCATGTTTTTGCTGCTGGCGGGAATTTTTCTGCTTGTTCTGCCGGCTCTTCAGGCCCAGGAAGAAAAAGAAAAGGAGAAAGGATATCAGTTTACGGTGACCATGGAAATTCCCGTTACCCCGGTGAAAGATCAGTACCGCTCGGGTACCTGCTGGTCGTTTTCGGGTCTGAGCTTTTTGGAAGCGGAGATGTTGCGGCTGGAAAAGCCGGAAGTTGACCTTTCTGAGATGTATGTTGTGTGGCATAATTATCTGGATAAAGCGAAAAAAGCCGTGCGTTTGCACGGTAACCTGAATTTTGCCGCCGGAGGGGCTTTCCATGATGTGACTTCGGTAATTGAAAAATACGGCATTGTGCCGGAGTCGGTATATAACGGACTGAATTACGGGGAAGAAAAGCATGTGCACGGTGAGATGGATGAGCTGCTGAAAGAGCAGGTTGACGGCGTGATCCGTAACCGGAACAAGAAGCTGAGCAGTGCCTGGAGTGAGGCCATCCGCGGAACGCTGAATGCCTATCTGGGAGAACTGCCCGTCACCTTTACATACGAAGGAGCGGACTATACTCCGCAGAGCTTCGCCCGCGATTATGTGGGGCTGGATCTGGACAATTATGTGGAGATCACATCTTATACTCATCATCCTTTTTATTCCCATTTTATCTTGGAGATTCCCGATAACTGGATGTGGGGGGAAGTTTACAACGTACCCATGAACGAGCTGGAGGCTATTATTGACCATGCCCTGGAAAACGGATATACGGTAGCCTGGGCTGCCGATGTCAGCGAAAAGGGTTTCAATACGTCCAAGGAAGGAGTTGCTGTTGTTCCCGAGGTTGATCTGGAAGAGATGAGCGATGCAGAGATTGCTCGCTGGGAAAAGCTATCGGAAAAAGAAAAAGAAGACAAACTGTATGAATTGAAAAAACCCGGAAAGGAGAAAAAGATTACCCAGGAAATGCGACAGATTGCGTTCGACAATTATCAGACAACCGACGATCACGGCATGTTAATTATGGGAACGGCAACCGACCAGAACGGTAATTTATACTATAAGGTGAAAAATTCCTGGGGCGATTACAACGATTACCATGGTTTTTTTTACGCTTCCAAACCTTATGTGCGTTACAAAACTATGAGTATCATGGTGCATAAGGAAGCCATCCCAAAGTATATCCGGAAAAAGCTGGATCTCTGATCTGCGCTTCAGGGCTGCG
>JBFWIL010000291.1:0-2977 GCA_050256015.1 Mangrovibacterium sp.
CTCCGGTACCCGAGCAGATTCGCTATTGTTCCATGGATAAACCCCAGCAAAAGTTCTATGAAAAGGAAACCTCGGCCATCAGGAACAGCATATTGAAAAATATAGAACAGGAAGGACCAGCAAAATCGGCTTTTATCATTCTTCAAGGACTCACCCGTTTGCGCCAGTTGGCCAACCATCCTTCCCTGGTAAGCGGAACAGACGACAGCGAATCTGGCAAATTCCAGGAAATCATACAAAACCTGGAAAGTCTGGTGGCAGAAAGACACAAAGTCCTGGTATTTTCCTCCTTTGTCAGCCACCTGAAGCTGGTCAGGAAACAACTTGAACTAAGGAAATGGAAATTTGCCATGCTTACCGGACAAACCACCGGACGGGAAAAGGAGATCCGCCGGTTTCAGGAAGATCCGGAGAACCGCATCTTCCTGATCTCGCTAAAAGCCGGGGGAGTCGGACTGAACCTGACAGCTGCCGATTATGTTTTCATAATCGATCCGTGGTGGAATCCGGCCGCCGAGCTTCAGGCCATAAACCGGGCTCACCGCATAGGTCAGGATAAAAAGGTGTTTGTGTACCGCTTTATTACGGAAGACAGCATTGAGGAAAAAATTCTGTCGCTTCAGGAAAAAAAATCCTCGCTGGCTGAAAAGTTCATCCACCTGAACAATCCGTTTAAGAATGTATCCCGGGAAGAAATCATGGAATTATTGGAATAAACGCCCCACAAAACACAGATGGCAATGAAAAACATGTATTTATTCCTGTTCCTGTGGCTAAGCCTGCTGACGACCTCCGCCCAGAAACAGATGACCCTTGAAGATGCCGTGCTCGGCCGTTACGGCAAACTCAGTCCCAAACGGCTCCGGTCACTGCAGTGGAAAGACTCCGGCTCCTTTGTTTACCTATGGAACGATACGCTTTGGGTCCGGCAGATCAGACAGGCCCGGCCGGAAGTATGGTTAAGCACTAAACAACTGAACCGTGCAGCCGGCGATTCCCTTCCCGCTTTTCACCGCTTTCCTGAGTTCAGGTTCTCCCGTAACGGCTGTTTGCTTATCCAAACCCGGCAGCAACTGATGATCTATGATCCGGAAAACGACTCGCTCAGCCTCAGGCTGGAAATACCGGAACAGGCCGAAGCAACTGATTTTTGCGAGCAAAACAACAGCCTGGCCTATGTCAAAGGCCGGAATCTTTACCTGCTCTCCCCGGAAGGGGAAAAACAGCTTAGCTTTGAAGTCCAGTCCGGCATTGTCTGCGGCAGGGCGGTTCATCGTAGGGAATTCGGTATCAGCAAGGGAACCTTCTGGTCAAATTCGGGAAAATACCTGGCTTTTTACCGCAAAGACGAAAGCCGGGTCGAAGACTATCCGCTGGTTGACTATACATGCCGGGAGGCCGAACTTCACCCGGTAAAATACCCCATGGCCGGAATGACCAGTCACCGGGTCTCCGTAGGCATTTACAATCTGGGAACAGGGAAGACCGTTTATCTGCAAACCGGTGAACCCGACGACCATTATCTTACCAACCTCAGCTGGGGACCGGACGACCGGTACATTTACCTGGCCGAACTGAATCGGGAGCAAAACCGGATGGAACTAAACCAGTATGATGCTGTTACCGGGAAGAAGAGCAAAACCCTCTTCCGGGAAAGCAGTCCCTCCTATGTGGAACCGCAACATCCGCTGTTTTTTTCAAAAAACAATCCCGCTCAGTTTTATTACTGGTCCAGAAAAGACGGATGGTTTCACCTGTACCTGTACAACACGGAAGGGAAACTGATCCGGCAACTGACCCGGGGAAAATGGGAAGTAACCGGTTTTTACGGAACCGATCCTGCAGAGAAGTATCTTTATTTCCAGTCAACACAGGGAAACCCTACCGAACGCCAGATCTGCAGGCTCAACATGAAAACCGGAAAGATAAGCCGGCTAAGCCAGGAAAGTGGTTTTCATAAGGCCCTGTTCTCACCCGGCTTCAGGCACTTTCTGGACTGCTGGGAAGCCTGTGATGTACCAAGCTGTACCGATTTGTACGAATATGACGGCAAAAAAACCGGCACCGTACACCGGTCCAAAGATCCGCTATCCGGCTACGAACTAGGTGAGAACAAAATGTTTACCATCAAAGCCGCTGACGGGAAAACCGATCTATACTGCAGGATGATTCTTCCCGTGGAATTTAACCCGACAAAAAAATATCCGGTTATCCTTTATGTATATGGAGGTCCGCATGTACAGCTCGTACAAAACAGCTGGCACCACGGAGCCGACTGGTGGCAATATTATATGGCTGCAAACGGATACATTATCTTCACGGTCGACAGCCGCGGCTCCGACAACCGGGGAAAGGCTTTTGAAGAAATTATCCACCGTCAGCTGGGCATTACCGAAACGGCCGATCAGATGAAGGGGGTGGAATACCTCCTCGGCCAGCCCTGGGTGGACCGCAATCGCATAGGAGTTCACGGCTGGAGTTACGGCGGATTTATGAGCCTGAACCTAATGCTGCGTCATCCGGAAGTTTTCCGGGTGGGTATTGCAGGAGGACCGGTGGTGGACTGGGAAATGTACGAGGTTATGTACGGGGAACGTTATATGGATCTGCCCGAAGAAAATCCTGAAGGTTACCAAAAAAGCAATATGAGCAACCTGGCCGGCAGGCTGAAGGGAAAGCTTATGCTGATCCACGGGGCACAGGACGAAACGGTGGTCATGCAGCACAGTATGAAATTCCTCAGGGAGTGCATCCGGCAAAACAAACCTGTCGATTTTTTTGCTTACCCTACTCACCCGCACAATGTACACGGGAAAGACCGCCTGCATCTGATGGACAAAATCAGCCGGTATTTTCAGGATTACCTGTAAAAAACAGTCGGCCGTTATCCTCTCGTAATCCGGAAACCTGTGTGTCTATTTATACACCAGGGTTTCCGGCTTTCGGGGCTGAAAACTGTAGAAATCGGTTGAACCGA
>JBFWIL010000292.1:0-2945 GCA_050256015.1 Mangrovibacterium sp.
AGCCAGGCTGAAAAGACTCCGGCAAGCAGAAAAAAAAACGTGCTTTTTCCCCAACTGTCAATGTTGCGGGCCACATAGACGGCCGAGGCAACGATAAGTCCGAAGAAAAAAGACCAGACCAGAACCGGATGATGGTCGAGCAGGTATTGCATGCCTCTGGCCAGCGAAAGGATGCTGAACCCGATGCCGAGTACCAGCGTGAGCAGGAATTTCCCGTTGACAGCATCCAGAACATCCCTGAACCGGCCGGAAAGTAATATCTTTATGTTCTTTATATTAACCGAGCTGATCGAATCTATCAGCTCCCGGTAGATCCCGGTAATAAAGGCTATCGTGCCTCCCGATACGCCTGGTATCACGTCGGCGGCTCCCATGGCCATGCCTTTCAGGCAAACCGACAGGTAATATCTAAAGCTGCGTTTCATGCGGACAAAAGTAACGCAAATCCCTGTAAGTTGAAACCTGAATAGTGAAAACAAACAATGCCGTGCTTGTTCCGGGTTAAGAAAAACTGTAAACTGTTTGGCCGGAGATAATCCGGATAAGTTGCTTTCCAATGTAAAGGGAAGTTTAATTAAATACTAAGCATTGGGCAAAGTGTTTTATTGCTAAGTATAAATGCGTATATTTGGTAGTATAAATACTGATCATCAGGTTTCGTAAAAAATGAGAGAAACGGGCTGAGACAAATAGACTTTTGATATACGGACAAACAGGAAAGAAACAACAGAAGAAAACAATTTAAATCAAAATGCCATGGAATTACCGTCAATTTTAATCGGAGGAAAGCTATCTGCGGCCACACGCCGCTGGCTCAGGAAACAACCCATTCGCTTTGCCGAACATCCTTTTATCCGCATTCGGTTCCGGAAGCCGGATGTTAACTTTTTACAGACTATATGCCGGGAGCGTGTAGGCCTGGTGGTTACCGGCACTTACGCTGCTCATTGGCTGGTAAGGTTTAAAAAGTATTTTGACAGTGCTTCATACCGTTCCGTTTACTGTCTTTCCATCAGTCAGGAGGATATTCTGCGCAGCTCCGGATTGCCGGTGCATTTGGCTTCCGAACCGACCATCGCAGCACTGACCGGACTTATTGCCGGGAAATACGGCGGACAACGCCTGGTTTATCTGCGGGGCGACAATTCCCTGAATGATTTGCCGGAGCAATTGTTGCGGCATGGAATTGAAATCAGGGAAATGGAAGTCTACAGGAATACGCCCGTTGAAAAGTGGATCAATGAGGTTTTTGATGCTTATCTGTTTTTCAGTCCGGCAGCCATAGACAATTATATGGCATCGGGCAATTTTCCTTCGCCGAAAGCCCGGATCATGACCTCCGGTGAGAATACGGCCTGGACGGCCTGGAAACGCTTTCCGAATGCGGTATGCCTTTCTCCGGAGCGCGAAGAACTTTCGTTTGTAAAAGATGCGGTAGACCGTATTCTTCGTAAACAAAATGAATCGGAAGTAAGACACAGGGTTTTATGCTGAATGGAATCCGGGCTGTTTCCTGTTATCGTATATCCGGGAGCCGAAGTGCGGGCATGCTGTCGGTTTGGCTGTTTTGCCGGAGATTTGTATTTTTCGGGAAAAATGAGACGACCATGACCAAAAGTCTGTTTACACCGGCAAATATTTTTTTGGAGTTCCATGAGGACGTACATAAATAGAATAAATTAACTAAGTTTTTTTCGAATGAAATCTCAGCTTGCAGGAATTGAACGTTTGTTCCGGGAGGGCAGGCTCAGTGCGGCCGAAAAAAGTATTGCCATCGGTCTGGAAGCTGAGCCGCATCTTGCCTGTCTGCATTTCTGGCGGGGTAAAGTTCATTTCCGGAAACAGGAATGGGGAAAAGCCATCAACGCTTTTCAACGGGTGCTGGAAATCGACCCGCATTATCCTGAAGCCCGGGAACAGATGGAAATGGCCCGTTCCATACTGGATTTTTATACTCCCGATATGTTTAATCCTTAAAACCGGGTAAGCGGAGGTATGGCCTGTTCCTGCTGCATGCTTTACTTTTCCGGCGTTGTTGCCAGAATCAGCTTGTAGTGGTTGCGCCGGGCTATGTTCATGATTTTAACCACTTCTTCCACGGGAACCGTCTTGTCGGCATGCAATGAGATACAGGCTTCCGTATTTTCTCCGATACTCCGCTGCAGGGCAGGTTCAAGCTCATGAAAGGCGACCCGCCTGGGTTCACCGTCAATATTGAGGTAATATTTTAAATCGGCCGTAACGGAAATGGTGGTAACCGGTTGGGCTGCCGTCTGACTGTTGCTTTCGGGAAGCAGCAGCTTCAGCGCATTGGGGGCGACCAGGGTGGAAGTGATCATAAAAAAGATCAGCAACAGAAAAACGATATCGGTCATGGACGACATGCTGAAGCTGGAATCAATCTTATTTCGTTGTCTCAGGGGCATAAGCTTAGTTTACCGGTTCATGCAGCATGTCCAGAAATTCAGAACTGGCTACTTCCATCTTAAAAATCACTTTCTGGACCTTGGTTACCAGGATGTTATAGGCGAAATAGGCAATAATGCCAACGGTCAGCCCGGCTACTGTGGTAATCATGGCCTGGTAAATGCCGGAAGAGAGAAGCGTTACGTCAAGATTGTTCCCGGCGTTGGCCATATCGTAGAAGGCTCTGACCATGCCCGTAACCGTGCCGAGGAAACCCAGCATGGGAGCTCCTCCCGCCACGCTGGCCAGTACCGGAAGTCCTTTTTCCAGTTTGGATACCTCCAGGTTGCCCACCATGTCGATTGCCGCGTTGACATCGGAAACCGGCCGACCTTTACGGCTAATTCCTTTTTCAATCATCCGGGCTGCCGGCGTATCCTGTGAGCGGGTAAGCTTCAGTGCGGCCCGGGTGTCTCCGCGAATGATGAGTTCCCGGACCCTGTCCAGCAGACTGTGGTCCATGTTCCCCGCTTTTCTGA
>JBFWIL010000293.1:0-2941 GCA_050256015.1 Mangrovibacterium sp.
AAAAACCTGATTAAGCAGTTCCTGGAGTCGGAGGATAGATTTCTCGTCGTGCCGTCCGAACCCCGCCTGGTAAACGGTGTTCCTTCTGCTAACCCGCGTTATCTGCAGGTCAGGCCCGACCTGGTTAACCCGGGGAAAAAATACCTGGTGAAAACCTGTATCCGCATTTACAGGAAAGTACCGCCCGACAAGCCCCTGTTCCTGCCGGTCAATGCCGTGCTCCCCGGACGTCGCAACAATCCGGCAGACCCGGAACATCATGTTCCGCCGCTGGCCATATACAATCCGGTTCATTACCAGGAGCTTCCCGAATTGTTCATCGATTTTATCTGCAGCGTTACAGGAAAATCGCCTTCAACAACCGGCTTCGGTTCGGAGGGAGCACTTACCAAGGGACCTTTCAACAACCTGCTGGTGGCAGCCGACCTGAATAATGCTTTTCTTTCGTACGTCCTGACCGGACACGAGCCGCTGACTTCGGCTGCCGGTTATGTAGGTCCCAAATACCGGGTGGATCACGATATCAGTCTGCTGATGCCCGAGCTGATCTGCCGCATGTCGGTAGAGGAACGCTCTCCCCGTTACCTTATTGAGCATGGCTATCTAGAAAAAGTCGAAAACTTTGAATACGAGGGCGAACAGGTTGAGGCCAGTCTGCTGGGGTATCGCATCACCCGAAAATTCGCCACTCATTTCCTGGGACGAATTTTCAGTAATCCACAGGTGGTCTTTAACGATGAAATGCTTCGTCCGGAGCTACTGGATCTGGAACCCTTTGTCCGGTCGATGAAAAACCTGATTCTCACCCAAACGCGTGTTGCCAGAGGGTTGATGACCGACGGCACCTACGAAGCTCTTTGTCCGCCCCTGCAAGCCCTGCTGAAAATCATGGTCGACGGCAATTATGAAGGAAAAGACCGCAATCATCCGGAAATTCGCAGGATGTTCACGCAGGATTATGTGCTGGGCAGCAACTGGTACCGGGAAAGGCTCAGAATGAAGCAAGAGCGTGAAAGCGACTTCTGGCAGTCAAACATCAGTTATATGGAGCATGTACTTGAACAGAAAAATTACGAAGAGACCGCTCAGAAGCTTAATCTGCCGTTCCGCCTCCGGCAGGCACGCCTTCGGCTGGCTTATGTGCAGAAAGAAGCTTATCTGGATGAATTGTTCGGAACAATCGGGGCCGATCCTTTGATTCATTAGGGTTCCACCCTGATTAAATTAAAATTCAGATCGGTTTTGTTGATCCCCTGAACCCGGTATAATGCTTTGAAGTCGTTTGTTTTAAGCGGTTCCAGCTGTTCCCGGGCAAAGGTTCCGAGGTAGTCCGGATCGGCGAGCTGGCTGACCGTGGATATGTTGCCGATATCCTGGGCAGATAAAAAGAACAAAAAACGGTTGCCTTCAAACCCGGGAGCATAAATTACCAGTGCATAATCTTCTTCCGTATTCCGGTCATACGGAGCTTCATAGATCCGTGCACAGGGATCCTTGGAAAAAATATACTGAACAGAAGAGTTGGCCACCCCAAAAGGAAAGTCCAGTTCCCGCACCAGATTTTCCAGTATGCCCATGTTCTTATAGTTTCCGACAAAGATCAGGTTGTTCGATTTCAGATCAGCGGGCTGGACATCAGAAAGAAGCTTGACCGACAGGGGAGCACCGGTTGCGGCAAACACCCTGTGAATTTCACTTTCGCAAAAAACGGCCATTTTTGACAGGTAAGTGAGTCTGGACTGTGTGAGTTTTTTGCCCAGTTCAGGATGCCGGTCAATCAGCTCTTCAAAGTCCCGTACGGAATTTACCGAGAAATCCCGGTAAACGCCACGATTGCCCGTTGGCAGGGTGCCGCTCATCACAAAATAATCTCCCAGAATAAGCAGAGTTTCCCGCTTATTATCTGCCAGTTCCTGCCATACCGGCAAATTTTGCCAAACATTTCTGGAAGCAGAACGATCCGTTTTCAGCAGCAGAACAAGTACCATGATAAAAACAAGTGCCAGGCAAGCCAGAAAAGGGGATAAATAGGAAGGATGCCTGCTCCCCGTATATTCTTTACGGCTTTTGAACTGAACCCGGTACTTTCCCCTCTCAATTACGAAGACAACAGGATCGCGGCTGCCTTCCTCCTCGTAATATTCCCGGAGTTTTTTGCGCAGGTTGTGAATGTAAACCCGAATGTTTGATCCCTGCCTGGATTCATCTTCGTATTTTCTTCCAAAAAGTTCAACCCCGATGGTATATTCTTTCGGATTCCGGTTTTCCAGGGAATTGCGTACCAGATATTCCAGCAACTCGCAGCTTACTTTTGATTTGTTAAAGTGCCTGCTTTTCTGAATCTTTATTAAGTATTTGTATATAAGTTCTTTATCCAAAATGAACGAAATTAGTTTTAACCTTGTTATAACGGTTATAAAACCAGTTTGAATAGCTCAAATATACCTGAAAAATTTGAATTTACTACCTTCGGAAATATTCCGGACCTGAAAACCTAGTTTATTCACTTATTAATTATAATAAACCATGAAGTATTTTTCCACTATTTTACTGATGCTGGTTTGCACAGGATTATATGCAGATAACGGGGACGGCTGGATCAGCCTGTTCAACGGCAAGGATTTTACGGGCTGGCGACAGCTGAACGGGCAGGCCCGCTACGAAATCATTGACGGGGAAATTGTCGGAACCACTGTGGCAGATACTCCGAATTCTTTTATGGCTACTGAAAAGAATTACGGTGACTTTATTCTGGAACTGGATCTGCTGGTGGATGATCGTATGAACTCGGGCATTCAGTTCAGGAGCGAGAGCAAAAAGGAATACCTGAACGGCCGGGTCCACGGCTACCAGTGTGAAGTAGACCCGGACGAACGTGCCTGGAGCGGGGGCATCTACGATGAAGCCCGCCGTGGATGGCTGTATCCCCTGGATATGAATC
>JBFWIL010000294.1:0-2939 GCA_050256015.1 Mangrovibacterium sp.
CTATAACCCGGAAACCCGTCACCAGATGCTTTTCTTCAGCAGGGAATGGCAAAGCCTGGAGGATATCGATTCGTATGGCCATGATATCGAAACGTCGTGGCTGCTGACGGAAGCGGCTGAGGCGTTGGGGGATGCCGAACTGCTGTCCCGGACGAAAAAGATCGCGATCGATCTGGTCGATACGCAGATGAAGGAGGGCATGAACCCGGACGGTTCGCTGATCTATGAACGGCATGGCGACCATTACCGCAGGGACCTCTCGTGGTGGTGCCAGGCGGAAAGTGTGAACGGACTGCTGAATGCCTGGCGGATATCGGGGGATGGAAAATATCTGGAGGCGGCTGTCCGCACATGGAACTGGATAAAAGATAACATGATAGACCGGGAATACGGTGAGTGGTACGGCTCTGTCCCGGAAGACGGGAAGGCGGATGTGCATGGTCTGAAGGCCAGCCTCTGGCGCTGCCCCTACCATAACAGCCGGATGGGACTGGAGATCGTCAGGATGTACGGTCGCAGGGTGGCGGGCAAAGCCACCGTCAAGGGTATTCCGGCTTGTAAAGGACAAGGATCTTTAGCGCCGGTTAATCCCGGGGCTACGCCTGAAGCGAAGGCATTGCTGAAATACCTTTACAGCATTCGGGGGAAAAATATCTTGTCCGGACAACACAATTACGCTGAAGAACCGACCCGTTCTTCCGACAGCATTAAGGCTTTTACAGGGAAATACCCTGCCATATGGGGAAGCGATTTTATCGGACGCAATCGCGTTGCGATGATCGCGGAAGCGAAAAGGCAATCTGCCGGTGGCTCGGTTATCACCCTGATGTATCATATGAAACGTCCGTTTGATGCCGATACGGTGAGCCGAAGTCCCTGGAAAAAACTGACTGATGCTGAATGGAATGAGTTAATAACGTCCGGAACTGCCATCAATAAGATGTGGCAGGACGATATGGATTCGGTAGCTTTTTACTTAAAGCAATTGCAGGATGCCCGCATCCCGGTACTATGGCGCCCTTATCACGAGATGAACGGCATATGGTTCTGGTGGGGCAACCGTCCGGGTGAGAATGGTTTTAAGAAACTGTGGATCATGACTTACAACCGGCTCGTTCATTTTCATCACCTGAATAACCTGATCTGGGTTTGGAACACGAATGCACCCCGTGACTGGGAAAATGACCAGGCTTATGCCTATGACCTTTTTTATCCGGGCAGCGAATATGTTGACGTTTTGGCCGCAGATGTCTATAAGGGCGACTTCAGACAGTCACATCACGACGAGCTGGCTGCCCTTGCAAAAGGCAAACTGATTTCTTTGGGTGAAGTCGGCAAAGTGCCTGCTCCTGAAATCTTAAAAGATCAACCCCAATGGGTTTGGTTTATGGTCTGGGCAAGCTTCCCCTGGACGCACAATACGTCTGAAATCATGCAAAACCTTTACGATGATTCATGCGTAATAACAAAGGATGAAACGGGAATAAAATTCTGAGATTTTCAACTGTTTCCGTCCTGGTACGGAGAGCTTGCTCCCTTCCCGGGACGAGGATTAACCGGAAAGGGCACAAAAATAAAAAAAGGATGGCCTCAAACCATCCTTTTCTCTTTAACCAAACTCCTAAATCTATGAAAAAATTCTGCTATTACTTTTTTGCTCCTTACATCACAAAGATACGGCACGGAAGCGTTAAGGGCTGTCAAATGAGATAAAGTAATATAATTGCCGTAAACAAGCAATTTACAAAAATAAATAAACCGTTGTAGGTAATTTACTTACAACGGTTTATTATTGTCCTTTTCTTTCGATGTTTATTGATTTATACGGGTATTTTCGTTATATTTGCAACATATTTGTTACGCTTCTTAATGAGCGATGATGCGCTACAAATATATATCTAATCGTACTTAACCATACTAAAGCAGTCATAAATACCGAGTAGTAAATTCAAAATCGAAAAGACTTGCAAGCAATGTGGAAAAACATTTCTGGCTAAAACAGTATTTTCAGAATACTGTTCCAAAACTTGTTCACAGGCTGCCTATCGTCAAAGGAAAAGAGAAGAAAAAGAAGAAGAACGCCGCAAAGCAAAAGCAGCACAAATTCCCGAAGAACGCCCTCGCTGTTTTTCCTGACTATTTTAGGAATAAGCCATATTTCTTTTTTCTTTTGGCAGATATCGTGACAGCAGTTGAAATTTTGTATTGTATGATTTCTAATTCACCAATCTCTAGTTGCCCTAAGACTACTTTAGGATCATTGTTTACGAGATCAACAATAGCCTGTCTCTCCCATTCGATGATTTTATCACAGGCAACAAAAGAATCATGATCTAAAAAATCAATCTTATCCGATGAAATTGGGTGACATAAATCAACCAGTTCCGGTCTGTTATAAAAATTTCGGTTTATCTCAGAGTTGATCCGGACTGTTGCCGCAAGTATCTTATTATCATCAAATCCAACAATAACATGATATTTAAGCTTTTCAGCTTCACCATCGTATAGCGCAATAACAGATCCCCACGTTACACTTGTTTCAGCATAACTTTTTTTAAAACTATCAGGGAAGGCATCACCTAACGAGTCCATATTTTTGGGAAAGCTCGAAATCCTGGAGGTTATCAACGATCGTATCAATCACATCCTTTGAAGCTCCTCCTTCTGCTGCGATATGCTTTACACTCATTTTTCCATCCCGGCATGCTTTATTCCATGCTAATGCATGAGATTTATCAACCAATTGATCAAAGGTTAACGGATCATTTTCATCAATGGATCGATTCAAACACTTAATTTCTGATTCAGATAATTCATCCATATCCGGATCTGCATTAGGTAAAATAAACATTCCTCTTGAAATCAATGATTTACGGAAGATCTCAAAATTATAACGTTTATCATCAATGGCTTTAATTCCATCATAAACCGCAGAAGGA
>JBFWIL010000295.1:0-2935 GCA_050256015.1 Mangrovibacterium sp.
TGAAAAAAGGGGAAGACTCGTGTTTTCCGGATGAGACCGGCATCCGGGCGGATTGTATCCGGCTGCACAGGCCGATAGTCAGGAACGAGCATTTACCGCAAGTTGATGAAAAGGAATTTGTACCGCTGAAACGGGAGCTGGTGGTGCCGGTGTTTCGAGGAGAGGCATTAGTTGCTGTGATGTGCCTGGGAGATAAGGAGGAAAATTATACGGATCAGGATGTGGAGATTGCCGCTTTTTTTGCCGATATGGCCCGGGAACTTGTTGACGGGAAAACCCAGGAAGAAAAACTTCTGGAGAGCAGCAACCGGCTGAAGAGCATTTTCCGGGTGGCTCCTTCGGGAATTGGAATAGTTCAGAAACAAATACTTGCAGAGATCAATCCCCGGGTTTGTGAAATGACCGGTTATTCCCGTGAAGAGTTGATCGGCCGCCCTGTCCGTCTGCTTTACCCTTCCGATGAGGAATGTACCCGGATTGTAAGGGAAAAGTCGGTTCAGATTGCCCGACAGGGTGCCGGACGGGTGGAAACAAGCTGGAAAAGAAAAGACGGCAGTGAGTTGAGCGTCATTCTTTCATTTACCATGCTTGATGCAGGCGATCCATTGTCTGGAGAGATCTTTACCGCCCTGGATATTACGGAGCGCAGACAGATGGAATTGCAGAGCAGGGAGCATGAGCGTCAGCTGATCTCCATGGTGGGAAATCTGCCCGGATTTGTTTATCGTTGTGCATACGATAAAGACTGGACCATTTATTACATCAGCGAAGGCTGTCGGGAAGTTACCGGCTATGTTCCTTCTGATCTGGTCAATAACCGGGAAATCGCATTCAATGATCTCATTAAACCGGAATATCAGACCGAGATCTACCGGAAATGGGAGGAAGTGATTTCCCGTAAATCAAGGTTTGCTCACGAATATGAGATTGTTGATGCGAAAGGCCGGGTCCGCTGGGTGCTGGAAAGAGGGGTCGCGGTCTATGCCGGGGATGGCAAGGTACTGTTTCTGGAAGGATATATTGAGGATATTACCGAACGCAAGAAAGCGGAAGAGGAATTGTTGCTTGCCAAGCAAAAGGCCGAGGAAAGCGAACGGTTGAAAACGGCTTTTCTGGCAAACATGAGTCATGAGATCCGTACGCCCATGAACGGCATTCTGGGCTTTTTGAGCTTGCTGGATGATCCCGGACTGGATCTGGAGAGTCGCAGCCAGTATCTGGACATTGTCAATAAAAGCGGGCAGCGCCTGCTGGATACGATTAACAATATCATTGAACTGGCCCGGATTGAGGCTGGCGATCTGCCTGTTAAGCTGACAGAGGTGAACCTGCATGAATTGATGCGGTATTACGGTGACTTTTTTAGTCTTCAGGCTGCGGAAAAAGGGGTGATCCTGAATCTTAGGAACCGGCTTGGAGCTGAAGAAATGCATATTCACAGCGACCGGCATAAGCTGGACAGCATCCTGACCAATCTGATTAAAAATGCCCTTAAATTTACCGATCATGGACAGATTTCTGTTGGAATTCGTCGTGAAAATGCTTGGCTGGTTCTCTGTGTGGAAGATACCGGGCGGGGAATTTCTTCTGATAAACAGAAAGCTATTTTTAACCGGTTTGAACAGGGTTGTATGGAAATTACCCGAACCCATGAAGGATCTGGACTTGGTCTGGCCATTACCCGGGCCTATGTGGAAGCTCTGGGCGGTACGATTGGATTGGACTCGAAACCGGGGAAAGGTAGCCGTTTCACTGTCCTGATTCCCTATGTTCAGGCACAGCATACATGTGCCTGAACGAAACAGGGTCTTTGTATAAAGCGTTTCTGAAATATTTATCCGCAGCGCAGTATGGTTGTTCTGATTTTGATGTTGATTGCCGGTTTTGTCCTGTTGGTTCAAAGTGCCGGTTGGCTTGTTGACGGAGCCTCTGTCCTGGCCAGGAAACACCGGGTACCGGATTTGACCGTCGGACTTACCATTGTGGCATTCGGAACTTCTGCGCCGGAGTTGGTGGTAAATGTCTTTGCTGCTTTTCAGGGGCATCAGGATATTGTATTCGGCAATGTGATTGGAAGCAACAATTTTAATCTGTTTATTATCCTGGGTATTGCCGGAATGATTGCTCCTCTGGTTGTGCAGTTGAGTACAGTGTGGAAAGAAATTCCGTTGTCCCTGCTGGCTGTTGTGGTCCTGTCCTTTTTTGCCAATGCCTTGTATCCGGGTGCTCTTCCGGTTTTGTCGCGTGTTGAAGGTCTGATCTTGCTGCTGCTGTTCGGTTTTTTTCTGCTTTATGTGGCCAGGCAGCTGAAATCTGTTCCGGCGGGTTGGCAGGCTGCGGATACAAATTGGAAAGCCTGGAAGATCTGGGGGCTGATCTTTGCCGGATTTGCCGGACTGGTGATCGGGGGCCGTCTGGTGGTAAGCCAGGCTGTGCAGCTGGCTACAGTGTTTGGCGTTAGTGAAAAGGTTATCGGACTGACCATAGTTGCGGCAGGAACTTCTCTGCCTGAATTGGCTACCTCAGTGGTGGCAGCCATCCGGAAAAACAATGACATTGCCGTGGGAAACATCATTGGTTCAAACATCTTTAATATTTTCTTGATTCTGGGTGTCAGTTCCCTTGTCAGACCTGTAGTATACAATCCGGAAATGAACAGTGATCTGGCTCTGCTTACCTTGGGAACCCTTGTTTTGTTTGCGGCCATGTTCACCGGTCGAAAAAGAAAACTGGACCGCTGGGAAGCCGTACTGTTGTTACTGATTTATACCGGATACACCATCTGGCTGATTTGGCTGGAGGTCTGAATGATGCCAGCTCCAAGGCGGAAAAATCGGGGTCGTTATATGCGAAATAAAAGAGTTACAAAATAGTTTGTAACTCTTTTATTTTCAGGAGTGGAGAATACCGGAATCGAACCGGTGACCTTTTGACT
>JBFWIL010000296.1:0-2926 GCA_050256015.1 Mangrovibacterium sp.
CAGGATCCAGCCGGCGATACTTAAACTGGGGTTCACCGCTCGGTTTGTAATTTTTGTCATATTCCACGACCCCGGTCTTTACCACCCCGGATATACGCCGGTCAACGGCATCCCTGCGGGGCAAGGTGGCTCCGGCATGGCTGAGCACATAATCAAAGGCCTCGCTTGCGGGCATGATACTCAAATGAGGCATTGCAAACGGACGGTGCCAGTATACCATGTCTTTGTAAGCCCCAAGACTGTCAGAGAGCAGCCGTTCGTCATAACGATTATCCGGATCAGGCGTATCTTCCATCTGCACCCCTCCGGCCCAGTTGTCGGCCGTTACCTTTTCATTACCTTCAACGATGTTACCATGCACATAGGCTTTCCCGTAAACGCGCCGTTTCAGAGTGCTACGTCCCGACTCCGGTTTCAGGATCCGGTGTCCCACCGGACGGTCTACCGACGTAACCGGTCCCGGTTTAAAATAGTTGTTGATGATGTTATACTTGGCCGTGTAATCACCTCCGTCAACAGAACGGTGCATCCAGTTAAAAACCACGTTATTCACGAAATTAAAGGTTCCGTTCCAGCCGATGGAAGGATTTCGCCCTGTATTGTTTGCCCACAGGTTGCGGATAAACGAGCAGTTCTCCCCGCCCAGGGTGCTGCCAAAAGAATGGTTCCAGGTATCCAGGGCCTCTGAAAAAATGGAGTTCTGGATGGTAATATTCACCGTGGGCAGTTTCAGATCCTTTTCCCCGGTTCCCTCATTCCACATGTGCCGGTATATCGACATGTTTTCATCGAGTCCCCAGCTGGCGGACACATGATCGATCATAATGTTCCCGACCGGATTGCCTCCAATGGCATCGTCCCGGCGGCCAACCCAGGTTTCCCCGCGTCTGAAACGCATGTGGCGGATCACCACATCATGGGTATTGATCCAGAAACTTTCTCCGGCCAGACAAATCCCGTCACCCGGAGCTGTTTGACCAGCAATGGTAATATAGGGAGCCCGTACAATGATCGGACGTTCCAGGCGGATTATGCCTGCCACGTTAAACACCACAACGCGGGCGCCGCCTGTCTCGCAGGCTTCCCGCAATGTTCCGGGACCACTGTCGGACAGGCTGGTCACGGTGATCACCTTGCCCCCGCGCCCCCCGAAACTGAACATCCCCCCTCCTTCTGCTCCCGGAAATGCCGGGATATCAGCCCTGGGCAGATCTCCGGGCCGTCCTGCCCAGGGGATATAAGGACGACCTTCCGCCGCCTGTTTTTCCACGATCGGCAAAGCCTTTTTCCAAGCCAGATCGGACAAACGGTAGGTTTCATCAATCAGTTCCTGTGATGCTATCCTATCTTCCTCAGGAACGGTGGGGTACTGAGCCTGCACCTTTCCTGCCCCTGCCAGCAACAGCAGAGCGCAAAATCCTGTAAATCTTTTAAGTCGTCTCATAAAAAAAATTAAAAGTTACTATCAATATTTCAGGGAAAATACCCGTATGTAAAATACAAATTTCACGGAATCCGGATTCATATATCAATGATTTCATTTAAAACATCACCACTTATGTGCTGCACGAATGCGGGCCTCCCTGGCTTCACTCGCCTTTTTCAGGTCGTATCCGCGGGCTGCCAGGTAGTTGTTTATCCTCCCTTTATACTTACCAAACCAGCCATGTTTTTCTTCCGAGGAGCCGGCGTCCATGGCCTTTTCCCTGGCTTCAAGCAACCAGTCCATAATTTGTTGTTTTTCCTCTTCTTTCAATTCGGGGAGCATATCCAGATACCCGGCATAGGTAATCGGCACCACTCCGTAGGTCATCCCGTTTTTCACGCCTTCGATCTGCTGTGAATCCAGCTCCCGGGATAGGTTTTTAAGATATTTCGCATGCAGTTTTTCCACCTTACGGCCGGCTCTGTACTTCAGGATTTCTGCTTTCTTTTCAGCATTCTCACCAGTCTTCCTTTTGGCCTGCTCAATATCCGATTTTAATTCGTCATGAATTCCGTTCAGATCATAATATTGTTGTGCGACAAGATTGCGTACCCGATCATACTTTGCTTCATCCTGAATTTTCAGGGTCTTTACTATTTTTTCTGCACGCTTAATCACTACTTTCCAATAAGCCTGACCGGCATGCATCTCCATTTTTTGCGCTGAAGCCTGAGACACCAGCATTAAAGCCATGACCGGCACAAAAATCAAATGTTTTTTCATTTTTATCTGTATCATTTTATTAAAATAGATTTTTCCATTCCCAGATCCGGAAACTGCTTGTATTGTCATGCTTATCTGTGAATAACCGGTAAAATAGAAAAAAGGACGGATAAGAGCCGTCCTCATTCTTTAACCTTCATTAAAACAAGCCATCCTTTTTATCGGCCAGCGTATCGTAATTGTTGTTTAAATCCTGCCAGTTGATCCGTATGGACGGATCAATGCCATTAATATACTTTTCAATATTCGTATAACCGTCTCCGCTAAGGTCTCCGTTGGCATCGGAAGGATCATCCGGATTGAGCCCGTATTTCGTTTCCCAGATATCAGGCATACCATCCATGTCGGTGTCCGTACAGGGTTCCCCCCTGTATTCCGGATAACCACCGACCTGAGCCACATCAGTAATGATCCCCAATTTGTAGGAATCTTTTCCCAGCTTTCGATGCTCGAACTGAGATAAAGAATCAATAACGGTATAATTATTCAGATCCACTTTATTCGTTCGAACCTGCTTAACAATTCTTTTATCAACAGCATCCCTGACGGGAAATGTCGCCCCTACGTTGTCTAATACAAAACTATAGGCCTTTTTTGTATCCATGATATTAACATAAGGCATATCAAATCGTTGATACCAACGAATTTCATCGAGATAATCACCGGCATCATGTAAATGTCCTATCTGAATTCCTTTCCAGTTGTTATTGGTAATTT
>JBFWIL010000297.1:0-2903 GCA_050256015.1 Mangrovibacterium sp.
GGGTTTTTTGTTTTCAGTATAACAGAGTCCTGTCCAATCAATATGCATCCGGTCAAGTACTGCAGTAAGCTTGTCAAAAGCCGCATAATCCTGTTCCTTCCACAGTATGCCGGCCGACTTAACCGAGCACAGGTTCCGAAACGCTCTGGTCCGGTTTATTTTCTGGAGCTGGTGCCCGATGAATCTATTTGCCAGTTTTTTTCTCAGTCCCATATGATGACTGCAAAAGTACTATTTTGTTTCCGAATACGTATGTAAGTTAAAAAAGGAAATTGTTTCCGAAGGCGGTTTAGCCGATCAGCTTCAGAAAATCTTTCTCCGAGATCAACGGAATACCCAGCTGTTTTATTTTTTCCAGTTTTGAAGGACCGATGTTACTGCCTCCGAGCAGGAAAGACGTGTTTTTGGAGATGGATACTGTATTTTTGCCTCCGTGTTGTTCAATAATTTTTTTCAGCTCGTCCCTGGAATGTTGCTCGAAAGTTCCCGAAACAACAATGATCCGGCCTTGCAGCCTGCCGGAAGCCGGACCGGCTTCAGCTTCTTGTATTTCCATGCGGAGTCCGGCTTCGCAAAGCCGTTCTATCAGTTTCCTGTTTTCCGGATTGTTGAAATAAATCCGGACACTTTCGGCAATTTTATCTCCGATTTCGTCTACAGCCAGCAGCTCTTCCCGGGATGCCCGGCTTATCCGTTCCATGCTTTTCAGCTCCAGGGCCAGTTTTTTGGCTACTGTTTCCCCCACAAAACGAATGCCCAGCGCAAACAGTACCCGTTCAAACGGAACCCGTCTGGATGCTTCCAGACTTTTGCAAATCCGTTCAGCTGATTTTTCTCCCATCCGTTCCAGGGAGCTCAGCTGTCCGGTCTTCAGTTCGTACAGGTCGGCCGCATTGCGGATCAGCTTTTCCCGGAAAAGCAGTTCAACGGTTTCTTCGCCCAGTCCGTCGATATCCATGGCCCTGCGACCTGTAAAATGGACGATCTTCCCCTTGATCTGGGGCGGACAGCCGGTTTCGTTCGGACAGTAATGAGCGGCTTCTCCTTCGCAGCGTACCAGCGCCGTGCCGCATTCCGGACAGCGGGAGATAAATTTTACCTTAGCGGCCATGGGATGACGCAGGGCCCCGTTCACGCCTACAATCTTGGGAATGATCTCTCCGCCTTTTTCCACGTATACCGCGTCTTGCAGGTGGAGGTCCAGCTTTTCGATGATGTCGGCATTATGCAGGGAAGCCCGCTTTACAACCGTGCCGGCCAGTAATACCGGACTTAGGTTGGCCACGGGGGTAACCGTTCCGGTGCGGCCCACCTGAAAGCTGACCGATTCCAGGCTGGTGCTTACCTGTTCGGCTTTGAACTTGTACGCAATGGCCCAGCGGGGTGATTTGGCCGTAAAGCCCAGCTGGTCCTGCAGTTTACGGGAGTTTACTTTAACCACAATGCCGTCGGTGGCTACCGGCAGGTTAAAGCGTTCAGTGTCCCAGTAACGGATAAAATCAATAACCTCCTGTATACCGGTGCATTTTTTCATGTGCTCTGAAATTTTAAAGCCCCAGCCGGCTGCCCGTTTCAGATTTTCGTAGTGGCCGTCTTCAGGCAGTTCTTCTCCCAGCAGGTAATAAAAACAAGCGTCCAGCTCCCGGCGGGCTACTTCGGCCGAATGCTGCATTTTCAGACTGCCCGAAGCGGCATTACGGGGGTTGGCAAAAGGCAGTTCTCCTGCTTGTTCACGCCGGCTGTTCAGCCGGGCAAACACTTCAAAAGGAAGCAGCACCTCCCCCCGGATCTCAAATTTTCCGGGATAGCCCGAACCTTTCAGCTTTAGCGGGATGCTCCGGATGGTCCGGATGTTGACGGTTACCTCATCGCCTTTTTCCCCGTCACCCCGGGTAACGGCCCTGACCAGGCTGCCGTCTTCGTAGCTCAGGCTGATGGAGACCCCGTCGTATTTCAGTTCACAGGTGTATTCATACATTTCGCCGGTCAGCTTCCGGATACGCTGGTCAAAATCCAGCAGTTCCTTTTCGGAATAGCTGTTGGACAGGGACAGCATGGGATACTGATGCCTTACCTGGGAGAATTCCTGGTTCAGGTCGCTGCCCACCCGCTGACTGGGAGAGTTCGGGTCGAAAAACTCAGGATGTCCGGCTTCCAGTTTTTCCAGTTCCTTCATTTTCATGTCGAAATCGAAATCACTGACGGCGGGACTTGACAGCACGTAATACCTATAATTGTATTCTTCCAGTTCTTTTCGGAGCGATTCGATCCGTTGTCTTACAGCTTCCATATTCAGATTTAAAATTTGTACTAAAATACGAAAAGATCTTGTTACTGTTTTTTGCCGTTAATCAAAAATCATTTTGTTTCTTTGCAGGAAACAGCCAGCTCGTCTGGTTTTCAAGACCTGTACCATGAAAAAGATTATTTCCACTCCCCGGGTTCCGGCAGCCATCGGCCCGTACAGCCAGGCCGTCGAAGTAAACGGAACCCTGTTTGTTTCCGGCCAGATTCCTTTTTATCCGGCCAGCGGCAAGCTGGTTGAAGGAGGTGTTGCCGGGCAGACGGAGCAGGTCATGAAGAATATCGGTGCCATCCTGGAAGCAGCCGGTTACCGTTTCCCCGAATCGGATATTACGGAAGGAATGAATTAACTTTTAAACAATAAATTACCTATCGTTATGTCTTCTTTTTTTTATCAAAAACCTTTCCCTGTCGAAAAAGATACCACGCCCTACCGGCTTATCACCAGAGACTATGTATCCACCCTGGAGTTTGACGGACGTAAGATCCTGAAAGTGGCTCCGGAAGGTCTGGAGCTTCTGGCGCGGGAAGCCGTTGCCGATGTATCGTTTTACCTGCGTCCGGCCCATCTGGAAAAGCTGAAAAATATCCTTGAAGAT
>JBFWIL010000298.1:0-2841 GCA_050256015.1 Mangrovibacterium sp.
TGACGATGACAAAAAGCGAATCGCCCTGGGGTTGAAACAGCTTACTCCCCATCCATGGGATAATCTGGATCAAGAGCTTAAGGTTGGAGATACCGTGAAAGGGAAAGTGGTTGTCATGGCCGACTATGGTGCATTTGTTGAAATTGCCCCGGGAGTTGAAGGCTTGATACACGTATCAGAAATGAGCTGGTCTCAGCATCTGCGCAGCGCACAGGATTTTCTGAAAGTTGGCGACGAAATTGAAGCCCAGATCCTTACGCTCGACCGTGAAGAAAGAAAAATGTCGCTGGGTATCAAACAGCTGAAAAAGGACCCCTGGCAAGATATCGACCTCCGTTTCGGGCTGGGTTCCAAACACACAGCCAAAGTACGTAACTTCACCAACTTTGGTGTATTTGTGGAAATTGAAGAAGGTGTTGACGGACTGATCCATATCTCCGACCTGAGCTGGACGAAAAAGATAAAACATCCTTCAGAATTCACTTCCATCGGTGCAGATATAGAAGTTGTGGTGCTGGATATTGACAAGGATAACCGCCGTCTGAGCCTGGGACACAAGCAGCTGGAAGAAAATCCCTGGGATGTATTCGAAACAATCTTCTCAGTAGATTCCATCCATGAAGGAACCATTGTGGAAGTGTTTGACAAAGGAGCCACAATTGCGCTTCCCTATGGTGTGGAAGGATTTGCCACTCCGCGTCATCTGGTAAAAGAAGACGGCAGCCAGGCAAAGCTGGATGAGAAACTTCCCTTTAAGGTAATTGAGTTCTCCAAAACAGCCAAGCGGATCATTCTGTCTCACTCGCGTGTATTCGAAGACGAAAAGCGAGGTGAAGAAAATGCCAGTAAAAAGGCTCAAAACAAACAAACCCGGAAAGCGGTTAAAGCAGTCAAAGACAGCATAGAAAAGACCACGCTGGGTGATATCAGCGAGCTGGCAGCCCTGAAATCGCAGATGGAAGCGGAAGAAAACAAGGAAAACTGATTCCGCCGGTAAAACCGTAATTTTTCCAGGCATGGATTTTAATATCAACAGGAAGGAAAATCATACCGTTGTAACCATTCCGGGTAACAAGCTGGACACGGAAAATGCTTCAGCACTAAAATCGGAATTGGTCATTCTGGGAAACGAAAAGGAAAAAAATATTATTCTGGATGTGAACCGTTGTGATTATATCGACTCATCCGGGTTGAGTGCTATTTTGTTTGCCAACCGTTTGTGCAGCGATGCCATCGGAACCTTTGTCCTGGCCGGTTTGAGCCCGGCAGCAAAAGATCTGATTCAGCTTTCCATGCTGCATACCGTACTGCTAATAACCAAGACAGTAAAGGAAGCAGAAGATCTTCTGAATAAAAAGGGGAAAACTTAAATCCTCTTTTATGCCGGAAACATTTCAATTAACGATTCTCGGAAGCAGCTCGGCAACGCCTACTTCAGAAAGATACCCGACCGCTCAGGTACTTCAGGTACCCGGGCGGTCTTTTTTAATTGACTGCGGAGAAGGCACCCAGCTTCAACTCCGGAGAAACCGGATTAACTTTTCCCGTATAAGTCACGTGCTGATTTCCCACCTGCACGGTGATCATTTTTTCGGACTGATCGGATTGATTTCCTCTTTTCATCTGTTGGGCCGGAAAAATGAGCTTCACATTTTCTCCCATTCAGAACTACAGCGCTACATCCGCTTTCAGTTGGAATTTCTGGGGATGGAAGATCCCGGCTTTCGTCTTATATTTCACCCGCTAAATTTTAAACATCAGCAACGAATCTGGGAAGACAATAGACTCAGCATAAGGTCCTTCCCCTTAAATCACAGAGTCCCCTGCTGCGGTTTCAGGATTGATGAAAAGCCGAAACAACCCAACCTTATCAAAACGCAGCTGGATAAGTATGCCATTCCTATCTCCGAACGAAAAAAAATTAAAGCCGGAGGTGATTTTTTAACCACAAAAGGCGAACGGATACCCAACAATCAGTTGGTCATTCCGGCGCGTAAGCCCCGCTCATATGCCTACTGCTCAGATACAACTTATAATGAAATCACAGCGACATACGTACAGGAGGTTGATCTGCTGTATCATGAAGCCACTTTTGCCGGGAATTACAGTCAAACCGCCTCCGCCACCGGTCATTCAACAGCTTCAGATGCCGCCCGTATTGCCCGCCTGGCCCGTGCCCGAAAATTACTTATAGGTCATTTCTCTTCTCGATACAAAGACACTTCCCCGTTGCTCGCCGAAGCCCGCTCCATTTTCCCGGCAACCTATGCTGTAAGCGACAATGAGACATATTTGATCGGATAATTTTTCCTCCGGGTATTCCCGTTCCTTTTCAAGAAAAATGCGAATTGTTTTTCCGGGCAATTATTTTGCCAAAGTCAAAAGTAGTTCTATATTTGCACCACGTTCGGCGGAGCGTAGACAATCCGCACTGTGCAGGCAACTGATTCCGCACAAAAAAAGGAATAATTACCTTTCAGCAACCAGGAGAGATGGGTGAGTGGCTGAAACCAGCAGTTTGCTAAACTGCCGTACGGGTTAACCGTACCGGGGGTTCGAATCCCCCTCTCTCCGCTTGTTTTTTGATTCAATATACCTACACAGGATGCAAAAGGTTCTGGGTACAGCCCTGGTATCCGGGCAAAAGGCTCATAATCTATAAAAAATTCGGGATGTAGCGCAGTCCGGTTAGCGCACCTGCTTTGGGAGCAGGGGGTCCCAGGTTCGAATCCTGGTATCCCGACACTTAGGCATTCAGCCAAAATCAAAAGCCTGCAAATCGTATGATTTACAGGCTTTTTCATTTTTTATAAATCAGTTCGATTTAGACAATTTCAGCAA
>JBFWIL010000299.1:0-2828 GCA_050256015.1 Mangrovibacterium sp.
AACAACCATGCTGCAGAAAAACGAAATAAAAATAATTCTGGCCTGATTTATCACGGCATCGTGCCGGTAATAAGCCCCGAAAACCATCCTGTTGTATTTTGAAAATTTTTCTTTTATTTTTGTTTTCGAAAATAATCACAAACAAATAAAAAAAGGATGTCCGGATTCTCAGGAAAAATCATCCTGTTTTTTTATCGGAACAAGAACAATAAAACGACCTTAACACAAGAAACAACAAGTCATGAAACAGCATCCCGCTTATATCCTGTCCATTGACCAAAGTACTTCAGCCACCAAAACCATGCTGTTTAACCGTGAAGGGAAACTGGTACGCCGGATCAGCCTTTCGCACAGCCAGCATTATCCGAAAACCGGATTTGTAGAACATGATGCGGAAGAAATCTGGGAAAACACCTGTACGGCAATCCGCCTCATCCTGGAAGCACAAGGCATCAGCAGTAGTGAACTGGCCGGCCTGGCAATCACCAACCAACGGGAAACGGCTCTGATCTGGGACAAGCGTACAGGGAAGCCGGTGTGTCATGCCGCTGTCTGGCAGTGCCAGCGCGGCAAAGCCTATTGCGACCGGTTGCGCGAAGAGGGAAAAAACGAGCTGATCAGAAACAAAACAGGACTGCTGATAGACCCCTATTTTTCCGCCAGTAAGCTGCAGTGGATTATGGAAAATACGGAGGGAATCCGTAAAAAGGCTGTAAACGGGGAACTGCTGGCAGGAACGATGGACTCCTGGCTGTTGTGGAAACTGACCGGAGGCAGGATTCATGCCACCGACTATTCCAATGCCTGCCGGACCATGCTGTTCAATATTCATACGCTTGACTGGGACCAGGATCTGGTCTCCCTGTTTGGTCTTTACCGGGATATGCTTCCCGAAGTGCGGTTCAGCGACGAAATCTTTGGCTATGCCACAGTGGAAGGGATGGAAGAGGTGCCCGTAACCGGACTGATCGGCGACTCGCATGCGGCCCTGTTCGGACAGCACTGCTTCTACAGAGGAATGGGCAAAGCCACCTACGGAACAGGTTCCTCCATCATGATGAACATCGGCCATGAACCACTGCCCGCCCCGGAAGGACTGGTTACCTCCATAGGATACGGGCTGCAGGGCAAAATACACTATGTTTTTGAAGGGAATATCCACTGTACCGGCGACACGATCAACTGGCTGAAAAATGAAATCGGATTGATCGGCAGTGCTGCGGAAACCGAATCGCTCGCCCGGTCCGTAAATGGAAACGAAGGCATATACCTTGTTCCCGCCTTTGTCGGCCTGGGAGCTCCTTACTGGGACAACCGGGCCAGAGCCTGCCTGTCGGGTATGCCGCGTAATGCTACCCGGGCCCACATTGTCCGGGCTGCCCTGGAAAGTATTGCGTACCAGGTTCGCGACCTGGCTGCCCTGATGGAAGAAGAGGGCGGAATTCCCCTGCAGGAACTGCGCGTAGACGGAGGCCCCACCCGGAACACTTTTCTGATGCAGTTCCAGGCCGATATGCTGAATCATCCTGTCATTCGGGCAGACATAGAAGAGATATCCGCATTAGGCTCGGCATACCTCGGCGGACTGGCCACCGGTTTCTGGAAAAACCTGGAGGAAATCGGTTCCCTGCGGAAAAATGACCGGAGTTTTAAACCGGAAATGGACAAAAATCAACGGAAAAACCTGGTCAAAGGATGGGATAAAGCAGTGCAAAGAGCCCGGTTATAACAGGAAATACACTGTCGGAGCAAAGCAGCAAACAAAAAAAATGAACGAAATTAAATAGCATAAATCATATGGAACAAAAAAAACAAACTTTCGGAGTAATCGTTGCCACCCGCAACATTTTCAATTACGAACTGGCCGTTGAAGCAAAGGCCAAGGTACTGCGCAAACTGGACGAACTGGGATACGGAGCCGTGATACTCCCGGCAGAGGAAACTCCGACCGGCAATATCGAAGAATATGCCGATGCCGTCAAATGTGCCGAGTTGTTTAAAAAAAACAGGGAGATCATCGACGGAATTATTGTGGTGCTGCCTAATTTCGGTTATGAAATCGGAGTGATCAATTCTGTCATGCTTTCGGAACTGAATGTACCGGTGCTGGTTCAGGCCTGCGACGACGAAAACGACAAGGTCGACGTAAAAAGCCGCCGGGATGCTTTCTGCGGGAAGCTTTCGGTTTGCAACAACTTTTATCAGTACGGTATCAAATTCACCGACACCATTTATCATACCTACAGCCTTGACAGTGCCGAATTTGTTGCCGACCTGAATAAATTTGCCGCAGTCTGCCGTGTCGTTAAAGGACTGACCAGGCTGCGTGTCGGCGCCATCGGTACCCGTCCCATAGGCTTCCAGACCATGCGCTTCAGCGAAAAACTCCTGCAGAAATACGGCATTACCGTGGTCCCCGTCGATATGTCGGAAATCATTGCCGCTGCAGAAAAGATCAATGAAAACGATCCTGCCGTCAGGGAAAAAGCGGAAGCCATCCTGGCTTACGGCAATTGTGCCGCAGCGGCCAACAAAAAAATTGCCAAACAGGCCCGCTTCGGACTTGCCGTGGAAAACTGGATCAATGCAAACGATATTGACATTTCAGCCCTGCAATGCTGGGATTCCATTGAAAAAAATTATGGATGTGCTGCCTGTGTCACCATGAGCATGATGGGAGAAAAGATGATGCCCTCGGCCTGCGAAGTGGATGTAGCCGGGACCATCTCCATGTATACCCTGGCCCTGGCCGCCCAGACTCCTTCGGCCATTCTGGACTGGAACAACAATTTTGGAGAATACCTGAACAAGGTCTTCTGCACTCATTG
>JBFWIL010000300.1:0-2804 GCA_050256015.1 Mangrovibacterium sp.
ATTCAGATCCTTGAACGAATTGGCATAACCGGCGACTGTCAGCAAATCGACCTGCCCGGATAATTTCTGAAGCTTTTCCGGATCACTGTCCATCAGGACAATATCATGATCTTCGTTACTCAGCATTTTTGCCAGATGAGTTCCAACTTCTCCTGCGCCAACAATAACAACTCTCATTGCCTATGATTTCTATCTGTACTCTGTTTCTACAAACTAACAAAGTAAATGATAAAAAGGGGAAAATCCATGAGGAAAATTTTTATTTTTTACCGGCTGTGACCGGCAAAGCCTTCTTGCCGGAAGCCAGGGATCAGGTAATGAGCTGGCTTGTGTGAAATCCCATCCAGCTTAAGCAGAACCGGCGGATACAGGATCTGAACGGAAGTCAGCCGGTCTGCGAATGGCATGTTATTTCCCAAGATCAGAATGTGACCGCTGAACAGGATCAGCGGGTAGCTTATCCTGATTCCGGAATCACTAATGGTATCTGCGTCCGAAACGTACAGAAATACGGGTGGGGCCAGTTGCAGCTTTAGTACGGTGCCGGTATACAGGTAAGAGGGAGGCGGTTGTCCGGGAGGACTGAGCAGATAATTGGTCCGGCCCCGGATCAGGTGGATTACGGGAGTGGATGACCGGTAAACAATGATTTTCTGCTGGTTGAGCCGGTGAATTTTCCCGTTCAGTCGGCTTACCTGAAACGCAACCAGCATGGCCAGGAAGGCCGTAAAGGTACCCCGGTTTCTTGACGCTATGAAGCACATAAGCAGGAACAGCGCTACCAGCATACAGATTAGTTGGAAAGAGTTGATTGATATATTGTTTTGTACCGCCATGGGCCAGGAACCGATTGTTTTGAGCAGCCGGAGGCAGAATCCGGTCAGTTTGCCGAGGAGACAGGCAATTCCCTGCATAAGTCCGGGGAAAGGCTCTGCCATGAAAAACAGTATGGTGAGTCCCAGCAACAGATAAGCGGCAGGAACAACAATCAGGTTACTCAGCCAGAAATACAGGGGAAAACGATGAAAATAAAAAATACTGAGTGAAAAAATGCCTGCCTGGGCTGCCAGCGATACCAGAACCAGCTGAGCCGGGGCCTTAAGTAAAGCATGGGAGAACGGGATCAGTCTGTCCAGGCGGGGATAGAAAAAGACAATGCTTATCACGGCCATATAAGAAAGCTGGAATCCGACTTCAAATAACAGTCCGGGATTCAGGATCAGCAGTAAAAAGGCGGAGGCAGCCAGGGAATTGTATACCGGGACCTGGCGGTTGAGACTTTTTCCCAGCAGAATAAATGAAAACATAACCACAGCCCTTTGTACCGAAGGAGAAAAGCCGGTTAACAGAGAATATCCCCACAGAACAGCAAGAAGAAGCAGTAAGTAAAAGCTACGCCCGCTGCGGGATTTTTTTACAGGAGAGAGAATACGGTCCAGAAACAGGAAGATCATACCCACGTGTAGTCCGGATACAGCCAGAATATGCATGGATCCGGTATCCGTAAAGTAAGTTCGTGTTTTCGGTTCCAGTTCTTCCCGGTAACCCAGACTCAGGGCCGAAACCACCTGAAATGCTTCCGGTTGTTTTATATGTTGTTTCAGTTTGCCGGCCAGTTTATGCTGAAGTCTTTGAGCCGCATATATGAGCGGAGGGGATGGGTCATTGTAGATTCTGAAATACTTTCCCGGAACATAGCTGCGGTAGTCAATCTGTCTTTGGTGCATATAGGCCCGGTAATTGAATTCGAAGGGATTTCCCCGGTTTGATATGTAGCTTAGTTTACTGTTTGCCAGGAGCACATCGCCGGCCTGCATATTCTCCGACTGGCTGTTTTTTTCAAGGTAAACAAGCATTTTTCGCCCGGATAGGGCCGGAGTATCCGATTCCAGAAGACGCACCGTGATTTGTATGGATTTGGGTTTCTCTACCGGACTGCTTAAGATGCGGGCTATATAGTTCTGCATTCCGTTTCCGGGAGTGATAGTTTCCTGCCTGTTTAGCAGGGTGTTGATGAAACTCAGGTATAAAACGGCCATAGCCAGGCTTGCTGAATGGAGCAAATCATGGGAGAAGTGTTGCTTGTGCCGGCGGAACAGCAGCCAAAGCCAAAGAACCGCCGGCACCGGCAGGATGAACTTTCCTGCACCCGGAAAAAATACGGCGAGCCCGATTCCAGCCAGTTGAAAACTCAGGAGTTTGATAAACGGATAGTTACGCAGCAGAGTCACGCCCTTTTTGCCGGACTACGGAGCCTACGGGAAGGGGGTTGCCTTTCTTGCATGATATTTGATGAGCTGCAGGATTTGCCGGTTGAAAGACTGAGTCAGGCCGATAAGTCAAATTCAGACCTGATATGTCAAAAACATTATTTCCCGGGGATGCGGATCTGGTAGGCTGTTTTTACTTTCCCTTTGGAAATGGCTGTCAGCTTGCTTTTCAACATGCGTTTTTTAAGCGGGATCAGATGATCGATCAGCAGAATTCCGTCCAGATGGTCGTATTCATGCTGAATAATGCGTGCTGCAAAACCGCTGAATTCATTCACGTGTTCTTCCATATTTTCATCCCGGTATCTGATCCTCACCGATTCCGGACGTATTACATCTTCATGGATGTCAGGAAGACTCAGACAACCCTCATTCATTGTACAACTATTGCCATAACGTTCCAGAATTTCCGGGTTGACAAATACCTTTTTAAAGTCCTTCAGTGCAGGCTCTTCATCGGCATTCATCGTAGCATCTGCAACGAATATCCGCAGCGACAAGCCTACCTGAGGTGCGGCAAGCCCCACACCATCA
>JBFWIL010000301.1:0-2800 GCA_050256015.1 Mangrovibacterium sp.
CGGCGAACAACGCTTTCGTGTCCGATTGTAAACGGGTCGAATGATCCTGGAAATATGGCAATTCTCTCCATCCTTTCTGTTTTTAACTTTCAAAGATAGGGGATAATCTTGGGAAATAGCAAGCTTCTCCTATTGCAGGGGAGCAACATAGGCTGCCACATCCTTTTCTGTGATGGTTTTGTCGGATAGGATGATTAGTCGTTCAATGACATTGCGGAATTCCCGAATATTCCCTGTCCATTGGTATTCCCGGAGTTTTTCTATGGCTTCCGGACTGATTTTTTTCAGAGGCATGCCATAGTCGTTGCATATCAGATGGATGAAATGATCGGTCAGTGCGGGAATATCTTCGGTGCGTTCGTTCAGTGTGGGCAAGGGAATGAGAATGACACTTAGCCGGTGATACAGGTCTTCCCGGAAGTGGCCCTGTTGGATTTCCTCTCCCAGGTTCTTGTTGGTGGCTGCCACCACACGGACATTTACCTTGATAGGCTTGTCTCCGCCCACCCGTGTGATGATGTTGTCTTGCAGGGTGCGAAGTACTTTAGCCTGAGCGGACAGGCTCATGTCTCCGATTTCGTCCAGGAAAAGCGTTCCTCCGTCGGCTTGTTCGAATTTTCCCTTGTGCTGTTTCAGGGCTGAGGTGAAAGCTCCTTTTTCGTGCCCGAACAGTTCGCTTTCAATCAGTTCTGCCGGTATGGCTGCGCAGTTTACTTCCACGAAAGGACCGGCTGCGCGTTGACTTTTTTTATGCAGACGGCGGGCAATCAGCTCCTTGCCGGTTCCGTTGGCCCCGGTAATCAGTACACGGGCTTCGGTGGGCGCCACCCGGTCGGCCATGTCAAGGATCTTCCGGATGGCCGGCGAGCTGCCGATAATCTCATATTTTTTACTGACTTTTTTTTTCAGCACCCGGGTTTCCGAGAGCAGGCTCGACTTGTCCATGGCGTTGCGAACGGTGATTAGCAGGCGGTTGAGGTCCAGCGGTTTTTCGATGTAGTCGTATGCTCCCTTTTTGATTGATTCCACGGCCGTGTCTATGTTGCCGTGGCCGGAGATCATGATCACCGGTGTATCGGAGGTAACGATCTGCATTTTTTCGAGCACTTCAATGCCGTCCATGCCGGGCATTTTGATATCGCACAAAACGACATCGTAGTCGGACTTTTGGGCCAGTTCCATCCCCTGGCTGCCGTTTTCAGCCAGATCAACTTCATACTGCTCATACTGCAGAATATCTTTCAGTGAATTGCGGATACTGCGTTCATCATCAATGACTAAAATTCGTGGCATAGGCTGCTTTTTTTCAAAGATAACCATTTATGTGTTTGCTTAATACCCCTTCGGCCAGGGCATAGCTTGTTTGTATGATGGCCCGGATTCCCAGATTCCTGAATAACAGACGGATCAGTATTACGGCAGGAACAATCATCTCCACACGCAGGGGGTCCATGCCGGTCAGCTTGTTGCGTTGGACCGTGGTGCTGTGAATAAGCTGTTGGGCAAGCCGGCCGAATTCGGATTTCCGTATTTTTTTACGGATCCGTGTTTTTGTGCCGGCAGGTGTTTGCTCGGTCAGGTCGGCCAGGGTGTCGAAGGCTCCTGCGCATCCGATCAGTTTGTTTACCGGGCAAGCATCCAGCCGGGTCCATAAAAGCGAAAGGCCGTTTTCATAGTACGTTTCGATCTGCCTGATTTCTTCCGGTCTGGCCGGGTCGGAAAGGGGAAACCGTTCCGTAACACGGGCCATCCCGAGTGGAAAACTATTTTTCCACTTTATTGTATTGTTGCCGGGCAGAATGAATTCGTTGCTTCCCCCGCCAATGTCGAGGATCAGCGATTGAGGGGGAATATTTCCCAGGGCCAGTTTTACGCCTTCAAAAATCAGTTCGGCTTCTTCTTCCCCTGTGATTATCCGGACATTCAGACCGGTTTCCCGAAGGAGGTAATCCGAAAAATCCTGCCGGTTAACGGCATCGCGCACCGCCGATGTGGCCAGTGCCGTGATTTCTGTTGTGCCGTAATCCTGTATGGTTTTCCGATGGCTGAGAAAAGCCTGCCTGGCCCGCATGAAAGCTTCCCGGTTCAGATTGTTTTGACCGATTCCTTCTTTTCCCAGCTTTACGCCTTTTTTTCCCCGGTACAGCATGTGGTAACGGCCGTTTCCCGTTTCGGCAATCAGCAGGTTGCAGGTGTTGGTTCCCAGGTCAATGATGGCCGTGCGCATATTAATACCGGTAAGTTAGCCATTTAAAGATTTCCTTATAATCCACTTTTTTTCCGTACAGCAAAATGCCGGTGCGGTAAATCTTTGCTGCAATCCAGATGGTTCCCCAGATGGAAAGGGCCAGAATGCTCATGGATAGCAGCAGCTCCCAAAGCGGAACGCCGAAGGGTATGCGGACCATCATCACCACGGGGGAGGTGAAGGGAATAACGGATGTCCAGAAGGCCAGCGGTCCTTCCGGATTCTGAGCCACGGGAAAGAGAATGATGATGGAAAAGATCAGCGGTAGACTTACCGGCAGCATCAGCTGCTGGGTTTCTTCCTCATTGTCAACCGCAGCCCCGATGGCTCCCATAAGGGAAGAATACAGAAGAAATCCCCCCAGGAAATAAAACAGGAACCCGACCGTCAGAAAAGGCAGGTTTAAGCCGGTGATCATCCTGGTGATTTCCTCCAGCGTATATCCTTCCATCCCGGCTGTCATGAGCTGCCCGGACTGTTTCAGGGGACAAAGCTGCTCAGCTCCCAGGAAGGCCTGTATCCCGGAAAAGAGGATAAAGAGCAAAATGATCC
>JBFWIL010000302.1:0-2797 GCA_050256015.1 Mangrovibacterium sp.
AATATGTACTCAAAATTTATAACTTTATAGAAAAAAATCAGATGAAGAGAATTATGTTATTGATGGCTGTAGTCGCAATTTCTGCAGCATTTGACGGATGTACTTCAGAAAAGGAAGAACAGGTGGAATTTAAGCACGAGGCCGGAGAGCAGGCTGTGGATGTTTATGTGGATGGCAGTTTTTTCACATCCTTTATCTATCCGGATAATATGGAAAAGCAGGTGCTTTATCCGATAACCAGTGCTTCCGGTAAAATTATTACCCGCGGATATCCGATGGATCCCCGTCCTTTTGAACGTACCGACCATCCGCATCATGTGGGAATGTGGTTTAATTTTGGCAATGTAAACGGACTGGATTTCTGGAATAATTCCTTTGCCATAAAGCCGGAAAACAAACCCCGGTACGGAACAATTCTATTTCGGGAAATTGTTTCGGAAAATCCGGCAAAAGGGGAACTGGTTGTTGCTTCTGACTGGGTGGATCATCAGGGCACCGTGCTTTTGAAAGAAGAAACGACTTATCTGTTCTCAGGGAAAGAGAATTTCCGGGCTGTAGAACGGAATACCCGGCTTCGGGCGGTTGAACAGGTTACCTTTACGGAGAACAAGGAAGGCCTTCTGGGGCTGCGGCTTGACCGGGCTTTTGAAGAACCGGCGACTAAACCGGGTAAATTTCTGGATGCCAACGGTATTGAGACAGAAGTGCCCGTAATGAATAACGATGGGGTTAACGGGGTGTACCGTAATGCCGAAGGATTAGAAGGAGGTGCAGTTTGGGGAAAACGCAGTCCATGGGTTGCTCTTCGTGCTGAAAAGGAAGGGGAAGTGATTACCATCGTGGTTTTCGATCATCCTCAGAATGTTAATTATCCGGCCTGGTCGCATGCCCGCGGATATGGACTTTTTGCCACGAACAATCTGGCCGGCAGGGCGGTTGATCAGACTGCAGATCCGGTGAAAGTGGAACTGCAGCCGGGAGAAGAACTGTTGTTTCGCCACAAGGTGATCATCGGAGGGGATCTGACCGACGGACAAATAGAAGAAATGAGACGGGCCTTTAGTGAAAGCAGTAACTGAGCCCGGCCGGGATGTTCTTTGGGTATTTGGGCAGACTGTTTCATCTTCCTTAAAGAACAAAGCCTGAAAAATCATAAAGCTTAGAACCGAAAAAAGAAAAAGACCAAAACCTAACAAAACATATTATGAAAAAAAAGCAGGAAAATTCACGAAGAAATTTTTTACGTACTGCAGCTACAGGTGCATTGTTTGCCGCAGTGACTCCCGGTTCACTGAAGGGAGAAATTGCCTCACCCGTTGTTATTCCTTCTTCGGCTAAAGGAGCAAATGACAGGATCAGAGTTGCTGTATTGGGAGTTAACGGCAGGGGAAAGTCTCATATTGCCGAAATCATGGGAGTGTCATCCAAAGCCAATGTGGAAGTGGCTGCCCTGAGTGACCCTGACCTGAATGTGCTGCAGCAGCGTGCCAAAGAGTTTCAGGAAAAATACGGGCGGAAGGTAGCCATCGAACAAGATTTCCGGAAGCTGTATGAGGACAAAACCATTGATGCGGTTACGCTGGCTACGCCGAACCACTGGCATGCCCTGCAGACCATCTGGGCCTGCCAGGCCGGAAAAGATGTTTATGTGGAAAAACCGGCCACGCACAATATCTACGAAGGAAAAAAAATGATTGAGGCTGCTTACAAGTATAATCGCATTGTGCAGCACGGTGTTCAGCTTCGCAGTTCTCTGGCTATCCGGGAAGCTGTCAAACACTTGGAAGAAGGCCTGATTGGCCGGGTATATATGGCCAGAGGACTGGTATACCGGTGGCGGCCGGATATTGGCGATAAGGGAATTTCAAGGGTTCCTGACGGATTGGATTATGACCTGTGGTGCGGACCGGCTCCCATGCCTCCTTTTACGAAAAACCTGGTACATTACAACTGGCATTGGCACTGGAACTACGGAAACGGTGATGTGGGCAACCAGGGTATTCATGAAACAGATCTGTGTATGTGGGGACTGGGGGTAGATCAGCTTCCCGAGCGGATCACTTCCATGGGCGGAAAATTCCTTTGGGATGACTGCAAGGAAGTACCAGAAATACAAACGTCCGTTTACCATTATCCCAAGGAGAATAAGATCATTCAGTTTGAAGTGCGCAACTGGTGTACCAATTTGGAGGACGGCGCAGGAGTGGGAAACATTTTTTACGGTGATAAGGGGTATATGGTTATCAAGAATTACGGAACTTATGAAACTTATTTAGGACAAAAGCGGGAAAAAGGCCCGTCCCGTTCGGAGAAAGGGGAACTGACCCTTCATTTCATGAATTGGTTTGATGCTATCCGGGCCAGGGATATGGCCATCCAGAACGGACCGGTTCAAAGCGGACATCTTTCATCAGCCCTGGCTCATCTGGGAAATATTTCATACCGCCTCGGTCGGCAGCTCGAATTTGATCCGGTGGCCGAACGCTTTACCGGAGAAGGGGAAAATGAAGCTAATTCCATGCTGAGCCGTGATTACCGGGCACCTTATCTTTTACCTGAAATCGTATGATTATGGAAAAGCAGAGCATTCATAATTATTGGGGAGTTTTGATGCTGTTGTCCCTGATTTTTATGTTGAGCCCTGTTTGGGGATTCTCGGGCGAAAAGGACGGTTTTCTTCAGGATATTGGAATTTGTACTGCTTATGCCGAAGCGGAGATGCTGGCTGAAAATGGCTATGCCTATGTGGAGGAAAGTGTAGGCCGTTTTTTGGTCCCTTTAAAAGGAGAAGAGGAGT
>JBFWIL010000303.1:0-2782 GCA_050256015.1 Mangrovibacterium sp.
TATAAGCGGAGACGGTGATGCTCTGGCTATCGGGGGAAATCATTTTATTCATTTGGTCAGGCGAAACATTGAACTGAATCTGATTCTTTTCAACAACAAGATATACGGACTGACCAAAGGCCAGTATTCCCCGACTTCCGACCGGGGAGCACTTACAAAAACGTCTCCCTTTGGTACTATAGAAGATCCTTTTATTCCGGGTATGCTGGTGTTGGGCGCCAGGGGAAACTTTTATGCCCGGGCCGTTGACAACAACGTCAGGCACACTCAGGAGGTGTTGGAGCAGGCTGCCGGCCATCATGGTACTTCCGTAGTGGAGGTGCTCCAGAATTGTGTGATTTTCAATGACGGGGTGCACGAGCAGATTACCAGTCCCCGGTTCCGTGCCGAAAGACAATTGTTTCTGGAAGACGGAAAACCCATGGTTTTTGGGCAGAACAGGGATAAAGGACTGGTGTTTGAAAACGGAAGGTTAAAAGTCGTGACCATTGGGGAGGACGGATACAGTCTGGATAAAATTCTGGTGCATGATGCCGGGAATCCGGATCCGCTGCTGCACATGGCCCTGATCAATATGGCCCTGCCCGATTTTCCTGTGGCCATGGGGGTTATACGGAAAGTGGAGGCTCCGGTGTATGACTGCGAAATGGTTTGTCAGATTGAAACTGTTCAGTCAGATCGCAAATTCTCCTGTGTGGAAGAGTTGTTGCATTCTGGAAACACCTGGGAGGTTAAGGAAAACGGAAGCAAAGACCCGGTTCCTTTTTTTGCGGGAAAATGCCGGATTGAATCGTAGGAAGCCGGGGAATATCTCTTTTGAGACGTTTCCTTTGTTTTCGATAGGCAGTTTTTTCCTAAATTGAACGGAAATTACATGCCTATGGATCTGCCTGATAAAATTACGCTTTCGTCCATCTATAAGTACAGGAAAAGCGACCGTGACATTTTTGAGGAGCTGATGCCCTTCAAAGTCAGGGAAGTGTTGTTGGTGGCCACGCTTTACGACAGTTACAACATTGTACGCGAAGGTCCTTTTTCAGACCGGATCTCCGGTGAATTTTTGCAGCTCAATTTGTATACCTATCCGCGTTTTACCAGCGTGAACAGCAGTGCGGATGCGCTCCGCCGGATGGAGGAAAGAAAATTTGACCTGGTTATTATTATGGCCGGCGCCGATAAGAATGCTCCGGTGAATATGGCCGGGGACATTCGCCGTAAAGATCCTGAGGTTACCCTGCTGTTGCTTATCAACAACAACGGCGACCTGCGGTATTTCCAGGAAGAATCTCATCTGATTCCTGCTGTTGACCGGGTTTTTATGTGGAACGGTGATTCCGGGATTTTCCTGGCTATGGTTAAGTATGTGGAAGATCGGAAAAATCTGGAAGCTGATACCCGCAACGGGAATGTTCGGGTAATCCTCCTTGTGGAAGATTCCGTTCTTTATTACTCACGTTACCTGCCCATTCTCTATACGAATATCATGACGCAGACCCAGAATCTGATTCAGGATGAATCGGCCGATGAACTGCATCTGATTTTTAAAATGCGTGCCCGTCCGAAAGTTATTCTGGTCAGCACCTATGAGGAAGCCCTGAACATGATTATCCGGTACCGGGATTATTTGCTCACTGTCATTTCGGATGTTCGTTTTCTTAAGCGGGGGGTGGAAGACGGGGAAGCCGGTATTAAACTTCTCGGACAGGTGAAACATCATCTGCATTTTCCCATACCCCTGCTTCTGCAGAGTCATGATGTCCGGAATGCTCTGCGGGCTGCGGAGATTGAGGCCGATTTTATCAACAAGAACTCCGAGAGTCTTTCGCTGGACATTCAGAATTATATTCATAAGCGTCTCGGATTCGGCAATTTCGTCTTTAAGGATGCCGGAGGCAATCCGATCATGGAAGTCCGTAACCTGCAGGAATTCCAGGAAATGTTCCGGCAGGTTCCCGATGAGGCGCTGAGCTACCACGGACGGAGGAATTCCTTTTCCACCTGGCTGATGGCCCGGGGGGAAATAAATATTGCCAGGCAACTGTTGCCCTATCGGTTGGAGGATTTTAGTGATGCCGGTGAACTCCGCGCTTTTTGCCTGGAGGTCTTTGAACGTGGGCGGCAGAAAAAACTTCAGGGACAGGTGGTTGGATTTGACCCGCAACTGCTGGGAAACAGCCGTTGTGTGATGCGTATGGGAAAAGGATCACTGGGGGGAAAAGGCCGGGGAATTGCTTTCATGTGCAATTTTATCGAAAATATCGACTTCAGGCAGTATCTTCCGGGAATTCATATCCGGATACCGGCTACCGTGGTGATCGGTGCACTCGAATTTGACCGTTTTCTGGAACAGAACAATCTCTATGAAAAGATATACGGGCATACTGACTATAGACAGATTCGTTTGATTTTTACAGATTCCGAACTGAGCAAGGAGCTGAAAAAACTACTGATGGAATATGTAGGGAAAATAAACAGGCCGCTTGCCGTGCGCTCTTCCGGACTTTTTGAGGATTCCCTGCTTCAGCCGTTTTCCGGAGTTTATGCCACCTATCTCATCCCCAATAATCATCCGGATATTGCCGTGCGTTACCGGCAGCTGGAAACGGCTGTGAAACTTGTCTATGCCAGTGTCTTTACCGAATCGGCTGCAGCTTATTTCGATGCCGTAAATCATAAGATTGAGGAAGAAAAAATGTCGGTTGTCATCCAGGAAGTGGTCGGGCATGCCTGCCGGGGGCGCCATTATCCTGCTGTTAGCGGAATTGCCCAGTCGTACAATTAT
>JBFWIL010000304.1:0-2779 GCA_050256015.1 Mangrovibacterium sp.
GGTTCCGATGTATCCGTGCAATTTCCCGTTTTTCGTAATCTCAGGTACAATATCGCACAGGACCCAGGTAATCTGATTGCCCGGTTTGAGGAAACGGAATTCTTCGGATACATTTTTTTTCTCCGATACCGCCTGGCTCAATACCTCTGCCAGTTTGTTCTTGTCTTCCGGATGAACGTTATTCAACCATCCATCTCCTCCGGCCTGTTCTGGAGAGAGCCCGCTGATCATGCAGTATTGGGGATTCACATAGGTGTTTTTTCCTTCGGAGTCGGCCCTGAAAATTCCGATAGGCGACAATTCGGTCAGGCTGTGGTGAAGAATTTCACTGTTGCGCAGGGCTTCTTCCGACTGCTGTCTGATGAGCCCGTTTTTCAGAAACACGCCTGCAATCAGACTTGTTACAGGAAACAGCAGGAAAACCGGGAGCCAGATGTGAGCAATCACTTCCGGGGCCATGGCACGGGGAAGCAGTAACTGGCACAGCAGCATGGCGGCACTGCTCAGGAACCCCATTCCCAGTAAACATAATCCGGTTATCTTTTGCGGACGCCCGTGAAACAGGAAACGGACAACCAGCCCGATAAGGGCCGAGCTCAGGATGCTGGCCATGCCTGCCCAGATGCCCGGTCCTCCTGTCCAAAGCCGGTAAGAACCGGCCAGCAGCACGGAGATGCAGACACTGATAGGTCCTCCGAACAGTCCGGCCAGAGAAAGCACAATAATCCGCGCATCATAAAATATGCCGTTGGCATACGTTATAGGAACATTCATGCAAATAACGGCAATGCCTCCGAAAAGAATACCGCTGATTATTCCGGAGGCCAGGGATGTAATGGTCTTCCAGCGGGATATCAGCTCGTATAAAACAATTAATGTAACGAGCAGCGTCGCATTTCCCAGCAGCTCCTTAATCATGATTTCTGGTTATGTACATCATTCAGATATAGTAGATCAGAGGTGTAAAAGTAGCAGAAGATTTTTTTAAATAAAAAGAATCAGGACGATAATTAGTGGTCCAGTCGTGTAAAATTCAGAATAACCGGATCATATTTTTCTTTTTTTCCAGGCATACAGCCCGATCAGCGTCAGGCTCAGAATTGACACTGCATAACTTATATGCAGTTGTGTGGCATGATCAAGCCTGTAAAAGGAGGATTGTTGCAGTGGTTCCCAGTATTGAATGCTCAGCAGTACAAGCAGGTTGTTGATGGCATGCCCGGCTATGCAAACCGGCAGGTTACGGCCTATCACCATAAGCCATCCCAGCAGCATACCAAGCAGGAATGTGGCCGGAAACTGCCATGGATTGAGATGGAACAGGGCAAAAAGCAGGGCCGAGACGACGATGGAGGTAGATTTGGAATAGTTGCGCATAAAGCCGTGCATAAGAATGCCCCGGAAAATGGATTCTTCCACAACGGGAGCAACAATTACCACTTTGAGGAAAGTTCCGGTAAGGCCCAGGTCATTTTCAAAGATCCGGCTGAACAGTTCCAGGAACCAGAGCGGAGGAGGCAACAGTTGTTCTACTTCCCGGTTAATTTCGTCCAGAAAAATATGGGCTGCGGCCAGAAACATGGTAACCGGCAGCAGCAGCAAAAGGTTAACCCGTTTGAGCGGAAAGAGTTCCTTTAGCCGGGTGTTGGCCTGCCGGTAACCGTAATACAAGATAAAGAATATGGATCCCAGCTGAAGCAGTATATTCTTAACAGGGTTAGCTAAATAATCCGTTCCCCGGTAATAATCCCATACAGCCAGGGGAAAATCGACCACGGTTTGAATAAACAGGTATAAAACCACCAGATGTACGGCTCCCAGTATAGTCGGATAATATGTCTGTTTTCTTCCCTTCATCCCGCTATTTGACCCCTAAAGTATGGATTTTTTTGAAAACAGAAATTTGTTGGATATACTTTTCGCATGGGGTTGTTTTCCGGTTAGAAACCGTATGTCGCTGCCGTTCCCTGATTAACTTTTTTGTATTTTTGGACAGTTTTCCCGGAATTGCTTTTTGCAACGGGCTCGTTTTATTATTGAAAAAAGATAAAAAATGTTAGTTCTCAGTTTGATTTTTTCAGGAAAAAGCGCTTATTTTGCGAACTGTTTGAAAAACGTGTGATTGTAAAATAATTGAGACAATGTCAAGAATTTGTCAGATAACCGGTAAAAAAGCCATGGTGGGAAATAATGTCTCCCACTCGAAGAGGAGAACCAAACGCAGTTTTCTTCCCAACTTGTTTAATAAGAGGTTTTATCTTCCGGAAGAAGACCGCTGGATTTCATTAACGGTTTCCGCAGCCGGACTGCGCACCATCAACAAAAACGGCTTGAGCGCGGCCCTGAAGGAAGCTAAGGCAAAAGGATTCGTTACGAATATTTAAATTAAGAAACGATGGCAAAAAAAGGAAATAGGGTCCAGGTCATTCTGGAGTGCACGGAACAAAAAGAAACCGGAGTTCCGGGGACTTCCCGTTACATTACGACCAAAAACAGGAAGAATACGCCTGAACGGCTGGAGATGAAAAAATATAACCCGAATCTGAAGAAAATTACTGTTCACCGCGAAATTAAATAGCATAAATTATGGCAAAGAAAGCAGTTGCATCCTTACAGAAAGGTGCCGGTAAAGGATATGCCAAGGTGTTTAAAATGGTAAAATCTGATAAAACCGGTGCATATACCTTCAAAGAGGGGATTGTTCCCAATGATATGGTCAAAGACTTTTTTAAAAAGTAATCTATTTGCGTCAGCTACAGGTAAGCCTTCACTTTTCGTG
>JBFWIL010000305.1:0-2778 GCA_050256015.1 Mangrovibacterium sp.
CACGATTTTTAGCAGCTTGAAGGCCGGACTTCACACGTTCTACAATATTTTCACGTTCCAGTTCAGCGACTGCGCCTAAAATGGTCATAAGAAAACCGCCTAAGGCTCCGCCAGTATCTATACCGTCCCATATGTCTATGATGGCATTACGCGAACTGCTGTAGGTGCTTATAAGTCGTTGAAAACCTGCCGGGCTGACCGGTTGGGTCAGGCGCAGGGAATCGTAAACCGCCAGGTAAGTCTGGAAGTTGTTTTCGAGCATGCGTATCCGTTCGGCTTCCCCTTCTTCCGTGATGTTGTGCTGGGCGGCATCCAGGTTTTTGGAAAACAGATTCAGGTTTTCTCGGTACAACCGGTTGTTGGGCCGGTGATCCTTACTGAACAGAGAAGCAAGTTGTTCATTTTTTATCTCGTCAATGGACTGGATCATGTATTTGGCCGACTCAACAGTCTGGTAATTCTCGCTTAGCATGGCGTCAGAGCGGTTCGACAGTTCGTAAATAAAATAGGTTGCTGTGAGACCAAGCAGTATCACAAGAAACAGCAGAAGTCCGAATCCGGCCGATAACCTGGTTTTTAAGCTGAGATGTATCATCTTGTGCAAATTTGGTGCATGTGTGGGCAGGGAAAAGCCAATTTTGTGCCAGGAAATCAGGACTGTCGACTGTTGTTTCGTAACAGGCTGAAAAAAAGCACGTTATAGAATTCGCTGCGTTTGGCAAAATCTGGAAGGGAAGCGATAACCATTAATATTTTGTTAGGGTGGTCCTACATTTTGTCATGCTTGCCGGAAAGTCCGTATTGTTCCAGCTTCCTGTAGAGGGTAGGAACAGCGATTCCCAGTTTTTCTGCAGCCTTCGTTTTGTTTCCCCCGGTAAGACGAAGCATGTTGAGAATGTGCGCTTGTTCAAGGCCCGCCAGCGTTTTGTCTGTTCCGGCCAGATTGGCGGAAAACTCCGGATATTGTATCTCGCCGGGAAGGAGATCGGAGCTTAGTTCCTGCTCCTCGCATAGTATTACGGCCCGTTCCACGACGTTTTTCAGTTCCCGGGTATTTCCCGGCCAGTCAAAGTGGTTTAGTTTATGCAGAAATCCGGGTGTGATTCCGTTTATTTTTTTTTTGGTTTTGCCGGCATAGATACGGATAAAGTGGTTTACCAGTTCGGGGATATCCTCTTTCCGTTCACGTAAAGGCGGTACCGTAATCTTCAGCACCGACAGCCTGTAGTACAGGTCCTGCCTGAAATTGCCGGATGCCACTTCGTTTTGCAGGTCCCGGTTGGTAGCAGCAATGATACGAACGTTAACCCGGGTGGGCCGGCTGTCGCCAAGGCGTGTGAAGGTTTGGTCTTCAAGTACTCGGAGAAGTTTAGCCTGCAGTTCGGAGGGCATCTCTCCGATTTCATCCAGGAAAAGTGATCCTTCGTGGGCCTCTTCAAACAATCCTTTTTTGTCGGATATTGCACCGGTAAAAGCACCTTTCCGGTGTCCGAAGAGTTCTGACTCGAGCAACTCCCGGGGCAGGGCACTGCAATTTACGGCAACAAAAGGGTTGTTTTTCCTGGGACTTTCGTAATGGATAGACTGGGCAAACAGTTCTTTTCCGGTTCCCGTTTCTCCTTCCAGAAGTACGGTCGAGTCGGCAGGGGCCACCTTTCGGGCCAGGCTGATACTGTTGCGGATAGCTGCGGAATGTCCGATAACCCGGTCAAAACAATAACGGGTTTCCAGCTTGTTTTCCAGCTCCAGTATGCGCTCCTGCAGTTTTGCTTTATCGACGGCTTTTTCCACCGTCTGGAGGATATGCTCATCACCGTCTCCTTTGGTGATATAGTCGAATGCCCCCTGTTTCATGGCCCTGACGCCGTCGGCAATGGTGCCGTAAGCCGTGAGCAGGATGACTTCCGTATGCGGGTATTTTTGTTTTACAGATGAAAGTACTGCCATGCCGCTTTTCCCGGGGAGGCGGACATCGCAGATGACAAGAAGGATGCCTTTTTCCTTTTCCATCAGCTTCAGCCCTTGTTCGCCGTCGCCGCATTGCAGCACCTTGTACCCTTCCAGCTCGATAATTCGGGAAAGTGCTCTGCGCAGCTGGTTTTCATCGTCGATGACAAGTATTTTTCCACGGTGCATAACAAAGTGTTCCTGTTTCATTTTTTTACCAGCGGACCTATCAGTTTCACCCAGTGCAGGTATCCGGCTCCGGTGAGATGCAGTCCGTCGTTGGTGTAATCCGGGTTAAGCACCTGGGTTCCCGGTCTTACAAATTCGCTGTACAGGTCAATAAAGGGAAAGCTGTTGCGGGCACACCAGGCTCGTAGTTGCTTGTTTACCCAGATAACTTCTTCTCCTTTCGTGATGTGCCTCGGGAATTTGGTAAATGCTCCGTTTACGGGGAGAATGCTTTGCACATATACTTTTGTGCGGGGTGAATCATGCCGGATTTGTCTGGCTATTTTGCAGATATTCTCAAAGACTGTTTCTTTGGACACTTCCCGTGACAGGTCATTGATGCCGATCATCAGAAAAACTTTATCGGGGGATGAACTGGTTACCTCGCCCAGACGGTACAACACGCCATCCGTGGTATCGCCGCTGATGCCCCGGTTCTTAATCCGACGGTTTCGGAAAAGTTCCGCCCAGTTGCCAAAGTCGGTTATGCTGTTGCCCAGGAAAATGATCTCATGTTTATCGTCGGGAAGCTGTTCAAACTGGGAGCGTTTTTGGTTGTAATAGGTGGAAAACCCGTTGTCCTGGGCAAAACTGCCGAGCCAG
>JBFWIL010000306.1:0-2733 GCA_050256015.1 Mangrovibacterium sp.
AATCAGCTCCAGCACGCTCCCGACAGGCTGCCCGTATAGTTGCAGACTGAGCCTGCGGATCAGCAGATCTTTCTTTTGGGCAGCCAGGGAAAAGCTCAGGCTCACCAGCATCAGCAAACTCAATATCCGGAAGAGTATCCTCATTTAAAATATTTTCTGCAGGGTGAAATCCGTTTCAATTTCTTTTCCTTCCCGCAGCACGGTCATGGATATCTTCCGGTCTTCCCTACTCTGAAAAAGCAGGTTGATATCGTTCAGCGAAAGCATCCGGTGGTTCGTGTTATTGACCGAAAGAATCTGATCATTTTGCAGCAACCCGGCATGGTAGGCCGGAGAATCGGGACGTACCTTGTCGATGGTAAAGACAGGCATCCCGGGAAACGGATTAGACACTTCCAGTCCGCTCATGTTGTAGTTGAATTCATCCTTTACCCTTCTGGTGGGCCGGAGCTTGATCTGGCTGTTCGGATAATCGATGGTTACATAAAAGCGGCGAAGGATCTCGGCTCCAAGGGTCCCGTTACGGTCGTCCGAAATAATCTGCTCAACCAGCTCCGGTTCCGGGAAAGCCACAATAGGTTCATAGAGCACCAGCGGACCAACCCAAATTCCCCCGATACGTCCTTTTTTCCCATACAGGTCGCCGTTCAGACCCTTTCCCAGGAAAGTTTCAATATTATTTTCCGGCAGCCTTATCCGCTTATCGGATGTCGTGGATAACCAGATCGCATCACTGGCTCCGGTATCAACCAGCAGCTTAACCGGTACCGATTCATTCCTATCTGTCATGATCGTTGTTCTGACATAAGGCTTGTTGTGCTCAAAATGCAGAGGCATGATGATATCCCGGTTATTGACCCGCTCCTTGTAATGCCGGGGACGGATCAGCGTAAGACGGCTGGCCTGGTAGTCTACTTCCACCACAAAGTCCTTGAACAGGTCAAAACCGATCAAACCGTGTACCGGCAGACCGAGTACCTGAGAGATCTGGAAATGTTCGTCGATAATCATATGGATTTCCTGGTTATAAGAAACCAGTCCCTCGATTTTCATGGTATTGTTCCCTGAACGGTAAGCCGTGAGTGACTTCCCGTCACCCAGTCCGTTTACCGGCACCGGCTGCATGTAATTAAGATTAAGCTTATTCACATACGGAAGCTCGGTAATGATCGGGAATCGCACACCGGTGTCCAGGATAAAATTCAGGGTATCAGAATCGTTGATAATCACCGGAATAATGATCAGGTTACTGGCCGTTTTAAAATCGATTGTTACCGTTTTGTCTCTCGGATTGGCAAATTCAAAGCGGTTTTTCCCCGGAGTGTATTTCATCTTGGCTTCATAGTCGATCGTCTCGCTAAGCGGCACATAGTCTCTAAGCACAAGGATATTGTCTTCGATCTCAAAAATCAGGAAATAGTCTTTCATCAGTTTGTCGAGAACATAGCGAATAGGCTTGTTGGAGATGTTCAGGCTGACCTGCTTCCCTTCCACAAGTCTGGAATTATAGGAATAATCCAGGTTAAAGTAAGCGCAGATCCGCTCAATTACGTTGGCCAGGGATTCATCTTCTGCATAAATGCTGATGTTCTGATCCAGCACAGACTGCCGGACCTCCTGTGCACGAGCCGTCCCCCAAGCCAACCAGCAGGTTGCCAGCAGACAGACTATCCGGATGCTAACTGATCTTGCTCTCATGATGATTTCGTTTTAGGTTTATACCCTTTTCGGGCTGTATTCATAACGCTTTCTCCGGTTCACGCTCCGTGGCCGGACTGCAACACAAAATGTTCATCCTTCCGGATAATCTCCAGTTCATGGGTAAGCGCAATAACTTTCAGAATAAAGTCGAGCGAACGGTCTTCGAAACGCGCGGTAAGCAGCAACTGCCCCACCTGGGAATTCCCGGCTTTAATGTCGACCCGGTATACCCGCCCAAGCTGCTCCACAACCTCGCTGAGCGGGGTTCCATCAAAGACAAAATAACGGGTTTTCCAGGCCAGAAAGTTTGGGTCCCCGTTTCTGTTCTTTCTCAGTTTTCCTTCACCGCCTGTCCAGATTCCCCGCTCGCCGGGATCCAGAACCAGTCCGTTTGCCCCGGACGGATCGGTGCGCGTACTCAACCTTACCTTGCCTGATTCCACCACCACCTCCACATCCTTAGTTCCGGGATAAGCACTGACATTAAAACTGGTTCCCAGCACCCGGATCGTGGTCTGGCCGGCATTAATCACAAAAGGCCTTTCCGGATCGGGCTGAACTTCAAAAAAAGCTTCTCCCTCAATCTCCACTTCCCGGATATCGTTCCTGAACTTGTCGGGGTAATTGATCCGGGTATCGTGGTTCAGGGTAACCACAGTGCCGTCTGAAAGCCTGAGCCTGGAATTCCCGTAGCGGTCTACCGTAACCCCACCGTTTCCCGTTTGGTCTCCAATCCGGGATCCTGCAAAAAAACCGGCAGAAGCAACCAACAGAACCAGCATCACCGCAGCTGCCACTTTCAGAAAATTCCGGTCAACGCGAAACAGGAACAGTCTCCTCCTTTCCCGGATCTGCGGTTTCACCCGCTCCAAAGCCTTTTCCGCATCAAATTGCCTGAGTCGGAAATACAGATCGATTTTTCCGGTCATCCCGGCCATGTCCGCATCCGGCAAAGCGGACAAATCTTCCCCTCTTTCCTTTTGGCCGTCATCATACAGGTCTTTAGCTTTCTGGACCCATTGTTCATCGGTC
>JBFWIL010000307.1:0-2711 GCA_050256015.1 Mangrovibacterium sp.
CTGGCCGGGAGCTGCATTCAAAATCATCTGCACAGAACCCGCAACATCTATGATCACACCAGGAGCCTCTTTTACTATCTGACCATTTTCTTTATCCAAATATGGTTCCCGGGGCAGCTTCTGATGTTTTTGGGCCAGGTATTCTACAGCTGCTATTACCTCTTCGGGAAGCATTCGGGAAAAATCCTGTTCTGCCATTGTCACTCCCGGTGCAACACCAAAAAAGTACCTTTCCGCCTGGTCTACCCAGTTGACCAGAAGCGGAAGACCTATAAAGAAGGTTAATAATATCAGCGCTCTGCGCTGCAAATTGAAAAAACGAAGATTGGTGTATAACCAGATCACCCCTTAAAAGGAACTCTTTAAATTATTATTCTGAAGTGAGTATACCTATGCGGATATTTTCCTGATTAACCGTCCATGCCCATAGGACATTAGTAGTATCAACTGATGAATCAACCATTAGAAAGCGGCTAAACAAAAAGCCCCCCGGTTCAGTACGGTCAGGTAGCATTGCCCTATCTGCCGGCTGATGGGGAGCTCAGGTGATTATAAAATATCTTTAAATGCCTATGTGATAGCGTTTCATTTTTCGGTAAATCGTGTTGCGGGAAACGCCCATGTCTAGCGCAACCCGGCTTATATTGCCACCATGTTTGCTTAACAGATTAATGATTTCCTTTTTCTCTAAATCCGCAAAAACTTTCTTCTTTTTCTCTCTTTCCAAACTGGCACTGGTATCGGTCTTGCCTTCCAGCGAGCATATCTCAGGCTGTATATCAGGAGGACCGATTATTTCCTGAGGCAATAACTCCCATGTCAATTCTTTTCCATTGCTGATGTTGATCATCCGCTCCACAATATTTTGCAGTTCCCGGACATTGCCGGGCCAATCGTACTGAATCAGATAACCCATTACCTGCAGGTTAACCGGGGGAACGGGCATCTGCAATTTTCGGCTGATTTGTTCCAAAAAATAGTTGAAAAGGACCGGGATATCTTCTCTGCGCTCTCGCAGGGGGGGAAGTACAATAGAAATAACATTCAGGCGATAGTAAAGGTCCTGGCGGAAATTCCCTTTTTCTACTTCCAGTCGCAAGTTTCGATTTGTCGCGCAGATAATGCGTACATCCACCGGAATATATTTATCGTCGCCGATACGGCATATCACTCGTTCCTGGATCGCCCGCAACAAGGCAACCTGACTGTCCAGAGGCATTTCCCCGATTTCATCCAGAAAGAGCGTCCCCCCGGAGGCCAGTTCAAATTTTCCGGGTCGCCCTCCCCTGCGTGCACCGGTGAAAGCCCCTTCCACATAGCCGAACAATTCGCTGCCCAGCAATTCCCGCGGAATCGCCCCACAATTCAAGGCCACAAATGGGCCTTTCCGACGTAAACTACGATTATGGATAGCCTGAGCAAATAATTCTTTTCCGGTCCCGCTCTCACCCTGCAGCAGGACATTACTATTCTTACCGGCAGCCAGGCAACCGATTTGAACAGCCTCTTGCAAATGACGGCTTTTCCCGACTATATCTTCAAATTGAAAAGAAGCCTGTGCCCCGCTAAAACGGTTTACCAACTTGCTGATTTTATTCAGAGGGTTAAAAACAATCATACCGCCTTCTATCATTCCCCGTTCATCATGAATCGGCTTTCCTGAAGCTACGCAGGGTATTAATCCGTTTGTTCCCTGCATAATGATTTCAACATCATTATAATCGTGGCCGGTATCCAACATAACACGGGTACGGGATGAGTGCGGCAGGATGTTATAGATTGATAAATTCTCGAAGTGCTGGGGGCTGTTCCCAAGAAGTTTCGCAACTACCGGATTGACTTGAACAATATTGCCTTTTTTATTCAGTACAATTACGCCATCGGACATAGTCATAAATACATTGCGTATACGATCACTGACAATAGTCATTTCCCTGTTTTTTTGCTGCATCCGCATCTGAAACATAATCGCTTCTACAGCTGAAACCACTATTCCCAGGGTGTGCTGGTGGGTTTTTCCACTGGGACCCGACATATCAAGTATACCGATCATTTCCCCATGTTCATCAAAAATGGGTGCAGCCGAACAGGTCCAGTGGTGGTGTTTGAAGCAGTAATGTTCACTGGCTGAGACTTGCAGAGGACATTTTTCATAAATGGCGGTTCCGATGGCATTGGTCCCCACCTGTTTCTCGGTCCAGGCAGCACCTTTAATAAATTTCAGCTGTTGGGCGTCATTCAGGGTCTGTTGATCCCCCCGAACCTCCAAAATATATCCCCGCTCATCAGTGAGCATTACCAGGAAACCGGACCCGGCCACGAATTTATAAATTTTTTCCATCAGCGGAGTCGCCATATTAACCAAATCTCTGCGTTCTTCCACTAAAGCGGCAAGTTCATCATCTTCAAGTATTAAATGGGTCGTCCCATCATAAGCATCCACCTGCTCTAAAAAACAGCGACGCCACGAAATTTCAATCTCTGGCCTTAGTTTTCCCGGTTCGAGTTCACCCGTTTGGATGAAATGCTCCCATAGACACGAAATGTTATTTTTCTCAGCATTTCGCACGGTCACACACCTCAATTCCTTCCTTAAAGAAAACAAACACCATTTAATACATTATTTAATTAATTATATTTTAACATAATACTAACAATACTTGACCATACATTTTATTTCCAGCCTGCAGTTTGCTGCAGATCACCCCTGC
>JBFWIL010000308.1:0-2700 GCA_050256015.1 Mangrovibacterium sp.
AAAATTAGTATCACCGGATGAATTTTCGGAAGAAAACCTGGAAAAGAATTTTGCCGATTTTCACTGGATCGAGACGCGTACACGTGACCACATTAACGTGATTGCCCGGGTCATGAAGAAATATACCGTAATTCCGTTTAAATTCGGAACGATATTTAAAAACAAGGAAAGTCTTGAGAAATTTATTGCAGATAATTCTTTATCGTTATCCGAGACCTTTCAGACCATCCGGGGAAAAGAAGAATGGTCCGTTCAAATTTATTGTGATAAAAAAGTGCTGAATGAACATATCGCTGAGTATAGTGAAGAAGTCAGAATACTGGAAAGACAGATTCTGGAAAGTCCTCCGGGAAAGGCATTTCTTTTTAACAGGGAAAAAAGTGTGCTGATTGAACGGGAAATTGGGCGTTTGATGAAGAAAAACGGGCAGAAATGTTTTGATGAGTATAAAAATATCAGCGAGGAGTGCCGTGTCAATAATTTATTGCCGCGTCAACTGACCAGGCGTCAGGATGATATGGTTTTGAATGCCTCTTTTTTTGTTGATATAGGAAACAGGACCGGTTTTATTCATATAGCCAATCTTCAGGAAGAAAAATACCGCCCGGCGGGTTTTTCTTTTGTCGTTACCGGTCCATGGCCTCCGCTTAATTTTGTTTCTGTAAAATCAGACGGGGCAACAGACCGGGAAAATAACTGAAAATTCTGATCCGGTCATTTTGACTGCTAAATTATCGGATGAATCCGTTAACTTTGCACCGCAATTTTAGAATAAGAAAAGAATGGCTTTAAAGTGTGGTATTGTAGGGCTTCCGAATGTGGGGAAGTCAACTTTGTTTAACTGCTTGTCTAACGCCCGGGCGCAATCTGCCAATTTCCCGTTTTGTACCATTGAACCCAATGTGGGAGTGATCACGGTACCCGATGAACGATTGAACAAACTGGCAGAACTTGTCCATCCCGGACGGGTGGTTCCGACGACTGTTGAAATTGTTGATATTGCCGGACTGGTACGCGGGGCCAGTAAGGGTGAAGGACTGGGAAACAAGTTCCTGGGGCATATCCGTGAGACGGATGCCATTATTCATGTATTGCGGTGTTTTGAAGATGATAATATCACCCATGTGGATGTGACCATCGATCCGGTACGCGATAAGGAGACCGTCGATATCGAGTTGCAGTTGAAGGATCTGGAAACCGTTGAAAGCCGTATTGCAAAAGTTGAAAAACAATCCAAAGCAGGGAATGACCCGGAAGCAAAACGGTTGTACCGGATCCTTTCCCTCTACCGGGAAGCGCTGCTGCAGGGCAAATCAGCCCGGACTGTTGAACTGGAGGAAGCTGACCAAAAACCGGCAAAAGACCTGCAACTGCTGACCAATAAACCGATACTGTATGTCTGCAACGTTGACGACACTTCTGTTATTAAGGGAAATGCTTTTGTTGATTCGGTAAAAAAGGCCATTCAGGACGAAAAAGCAGAGTTGCTGGTTATAGCTGCTGCAACGGAAGCAGAAATTGCCGAACTGGAAAGCTATGAAGAACGCAGGTTGTTCCTTGAAGATCTCGGTCTGAAGGAGTCGGGAGTCAATAAACTGATTAAACTGGCTTATAAACTGCTTCATCTGGAAACCTATTTTACCGCCGGGCCAAAGGAAGTCAAGGCATGGACTTATCCGCGGGGTTATAAAGCTCCCCGGGCTGCCGGAATTATTCATTCCGACTTTGAAAAGGGTTTTATCAGGGCCGAGGTGATCAGGTATGAGGATTATATCGGGCTTGGTTCGGAGCAGGGCTGCAGGGAAGCAGGTAAAATAGCCATTGAAGGAAAAGATTACATCGTGCAGGATGGTGACATTATGCACTTCCGGTTTAATGTCTGATCCGATTCAATAAAAATAGTTGAAAGCAGTCCGGTCCCGGGCTGCTTTTTTTATTTTAAGCCTGTACTGTAAATTTTTAGTTATTTTTAACAGGTGGTCCCTTTTTTTAGTAAGGCCGGCTGACATTTGTTTAAGTTTTACTGTTATAAAGGGTATCAGAACAAGGGGTGTTTCGTTAAAATATTAAATTCAAAAAGAAAATAAAAAATGTATACATCAGTCTATTTGTTAATTTAATAATTAATTGTATAGAAAAATGTTATTATATTTTTTTATAACTGATCAGGATGATTATTTTTGAGATGAAAATTGATATAGGATATTTAAAAAAAATGACAATATGTGTGGAATTGTAGGCGTATTTGATTTAAAGACGGATGCACAGGAACTGAGGCCGCAGGTTTTGGAACAATCGAAGAAGATCAGGCATCGCGGGCCGGACTGGTCGGGCATCTATTGCGGGGAGAAGGCCATTATTGCCCACGAACGTCTGTCTATCGTGGATCCTACATCCGGGGGCCAGCCTTTGTATAGTAAAGACAGGACGCTGATCCTGGGTGTAAACGGAGAAATTTATAATCATAAGGCCATCCGGGAAGAAACAAAGAATAGTTATGACTATCAGACCGGTTCTGACTGTGAAGTAATTCTGGCTTTGTATCGGGAGAAAGGTCCTGCTTTTATGGACGATTTAAACGGGATATTTGCTTTTGCCTTGTATGATGAAGAGCAGGATGCCTATTTAATTGGCCGTGACCACATCGGAATTATTCCCCTCTACACGGGGTGGGACAAGCGGGGAAACTTTTATGTGGCA
>JBFWIL010000309.1:0-2672 GCA_050256015.1 Mangrovibacterium sp.
TATTAAACTCGAAACCATTCAAAAAGGTAAAAATTGGATTATAAAACCAGTTCTTACCCTCGATAAGAAGCTTTTTAAATACCCTTTAACCATGGTTTTACAGAAAAATGGAATCCGGGAACTTTCGGTTAGGCAAGGTCAAAAAAAACTGGCAGTGGAAATTCTTCCCGACAAGGCGATATTCGATTTTGACCCAAATGGAGGGAAAATAATAATTACTTCAACTGTAGGATCATTCGAACGCTGATGTAAGAGGAAAAGTAAGGTGAAACTATATTCTGTTGCGCTCTTAAATAGTGCAAAACTTAAATTTGAAACAAACATGAGTGAATGTACAAAAAAACGAACTAGTTTTTGGACCTCCCCGGTGCAAAATAATGCGTACTTCGACTGGCTACGCTGTTGCTGTATGGCTATGCTTTGTTTCTATAGTGTAACAGCATTAGCTGGTTCACCAAAGGCTCCAAGCGATACGAAAATCACAGACAACTTTTCCTCCTTAGGTATAGACCAGCCGCAGCCCAGGTTTGCATGGAAATTACATGATAAAGAACGCGGGCAAATTCAAACAGCCTACCAGATAATGGTGGTGGCTGGGGATAACAACTCTGAAAACGCAAGCAATGTGGTCTGGAACAGCGGTAAGCAGCTATCAAATGAACAGTATGGCATTGTTTACAGCGGCAAACCCTTGCTTTCAACTACTCGATACTGGTGGAAAGTGAGAACATGGAATAAAGACAATGTGGCATCTCCCTGGAGTACACCCGTTAGTTTTGTAACCGGATTTTTGCGTCCGGGTGATTGGGCTACAAACACAAAATGGATTCGCTTTTCAAAGGCGATAAGCAAAGAAGTTAATCCCTTGCCGATGTTCAGAAAGGAATTTACGGTAAGTAAAAAGGTGAGCAGTGCCTGGCTCTATATCTCTGGATTAGGGCAATTCAACAGCTACCTGAATGGCAAGAAAATTGGCGACCATGTGATGGACCCCGCCTGGACAGAGTACAGCAAAGTGGTTAATTATGTAACTTTTGACCTCACATCACAGCTTCGAATAGGTAAAAATGCCATAGGTGTGATGTTAGGTAATGGTTTATTCGCACGTAAAGAAATGCGAGATTTCGGTCCTTTGGTCATGATTGCTCAGCTTCATATTAACTTCGCCGACGGTACATCAACCGACATTGTTTCGGATGACAGCTGGAAAGCCCATGAGAGCCCTTTTACGTTAACTAACTTCGACGCCACAGAGCATTACGATGCCCGATTGGCAATAGAAGGCTGGGATTCACCGGGTCTCGACGACAGTAAATGGGAGAATGCTGTGGTAGCCAAAGCTCCCGAAGGCAAGCTTATCGCCCAGAGTTCGCCTCCGGTTGTCGCCCGTAAAACATATAAACCTGTTAAGATAAGCTCGCCGGCTCTCGGGATTCTGGTTTACGACTTCGGCCAGAACATAAGCGGAACATTCGATGTGCAGCTACGTGGTCCCCGTGGAGCCGTAGTGACCATAATTCCCGGGGAAGACACCACTGCCAATGGGCGCATTATTGAGGGCCGCACTTCAGGGTGTTATTACACATTGAGCGGCAAAGGAAATGAACAATGGCAATTGAGCTTTTCATGCATTGGTTTCCGATATCTTGAATTTAGAGATGTCTCCACAGAAAACTCTAAAGCTAACTTGCCTGTGGTTGGCGAGGTTAACGCCCATTTTGTTTATACCGCGTCGCACGAAAATGGATCATTTCAAACTTCAGACCCACGTTATAATAAGATTTTTGATATGGTATTGAACGGTCTGCGGAGCAACATGATCAGCATCCATACTGACGGGCCTAATTATGAAAGGCTTGGATGGCAGGAGGTAGTGCATACTCTTTTCCCCGGCTCATCCTATTATTTTGATCTTCATAACCTGTACTCAAAAATTGTTGAGGATGTGAAAAGCGCACAACGAGTATCGGGCCTGAGTACGAGCATTGCACCAAATTATTGGGAAACAGAAAATTCCCCGCCCAAGGGTGTTTTTGATGATGCACCTGCCTGGGGCTCATCGATGATATTGCTGCCCTGGCAGCTCTACCAGATTTATGGAGATAGCAGTGTTTTAAGAAAGACGATGCCTAATATGCGGAGATATCTGGCCTATCTGAAAACGCGGGAAACGCCGGAAGGTGTAGTAAGTTATGGCCTTGGCGACTGGATGGCTCCCGGCGGCACGTCAGTACCCAATGTTGAAGGAGCTATATATGTGTTGGATACTAAAATTATGTATGATGCGGCAAAACTGCTCAATGCGCCGGATACTGATTATTTTAAAAATGAATATGAACGTGTCAGGGCTGCTTATAACCGTAAATATTATGATCAAGACAAGAAAACGTATCTTCCTGCCTCTCAGGCCAATTTATCTATGCCCTTAGCCTTCGAAATCGTGCCGGAGGCTGACCGAAAAGCCGTTATTGCGCAGCTGGTGAAAGTTATTGGGAATCCTGTAGCAATTGTTGATTCACCGAGGTGGGGTGCAAAGCCCGGACAATTCGGCCCCGTTTTACCTGATCATATTACCACAGGTGACATCGGGACAACTTACCTTTGGCGGACACTGGGAGATGCCGGACAAGCGGATCTGGTTCAGAAGATGATTATGCAGGAGGAGAGGCCAA
>JBFWIL010000310.1:0-2685 GCA_050256015.1 Mangrovibacterium sp.
TGCTTAATAACAGTTCATTACTTACCTTATGAAACGAGCCATGAAAGCCGAGGCTTTCGTCCAAATAAATGTTTATTGGCGAATTGGAGCGAAGCGGAAATCCCCGAAGGGAATTCCATACCGTTGATAAGCGTCTCAAAGTGATGACGTGTGATACGCAGATTGCAGTTAGTTAAATTGAAAGAATAAACGTATGAAAATTACATTTGTATTCATGTTGTTCTTGTTTGAAATAATTTCATTTGCATCCGACCGCGAAAAGCAAATCCAACAATTTGTGGAAGACGAATTGGATCATTATCCTGAAGCCTGGCTGACCGACCTGTATAAAAATTATTTTCAGGATGCTTATGGTCCAGGACATTTAATTCCGGATACTACCCGGGCAGGAGCTTATCTCGATTGGGAATTGCAACAACCGGATTGGGTGGATACCTTATTATACCAACCTCTTGGTACCAACCACGATTTTTACCGCATTAATCTTGTGCTTGTCAAAAACGGCACTATTCCGCGCGACACCTTGCTGCTTGGGATGGTAAAGAGTGCCGGTCTGGCCCGTAAGCCAGACATTGAAAGCTGGAAAAGAGAATGGACTGAAGTATTACAGGTGATCAAAAAAATAAAACCTGATTTACCACAGTTAAGATCAGATGAAAAGTTGATTGTCCGGACACTTGCCAAAGGAGAGGTGGTGATGCACCATAGTAAACACTACGAAGAAACGTATCATCCGCACTACCGGATTATCCATCGTTCGGTATTTGAAGAGTGGAAGGGAAAATATTTAAACTGTAAATTTTAGTGAATTCAGAATTAATGGATTGTTGTAAATTAAGTTAAAAGAATAAGGCAAGAACAATATTTTTTTGTTTTTCCTTTTTTGTACTGTATTTTTGCCTTCACGTTCATTTTAAATTTGGAAATAAGATACCCTGTAAAAGGGGTTTAATAGGGAATCACGTGTAAATCGTAAGCTGTCGCGCAACTGTAAAGTCTGTTTTTCGTTTTGCAGCACAAGAGTCACTGTCCGGCTTTTAACGGATGGGAAGGCGCTGCAAAAAGGACAAGCCAGGAGACCTGTCTTATTTTTTGAACGGCAATTGCTTTCGCGGTATAAGGCAAGAGTCAGGAACGAAAAATAGCTTTTCGTATTTTATTCGAAATTTCTCACTGTGTTTTTATTCGCCGAAGCATACAGTTAACTTAATTATTTATTTAACAATTGTTGTATGCTTACACAAAATCTTGGTTTCCCGCGTATCGGAGCCAACCGTGAACTAAAAAAAGCCTGTGAGGCTTACTGGAAAGGTGCAATTTCACCAATGGAACTGGGAAAAGCCGGGAAGGCTGAACGCTTCAAAAATTGGACTTTCCAGAAAGAAGCGGGCATCGATCTGATCCCGTCCAATGATTTTTCCTTTTATGATCAGGTAGCCGATCCGGTATTTATGTTCAATGCGATCCCCGCCGTTTCTCTCCGTTGAAAGAGCGATTGACCAAAATGGCCCTGTACTTTGCGCTATGCCGCGGCTACCAGAAGGAAGGCTACGATGTGACACCGCTTGAAATGACCAAATGGTTCGATACCAATTATCATTACCTGGTTCCAGAATTTGAAAAAGACCAGCATTTTAGGCTTTCAGGGATGAAAATCACCGATGAGTTTCAGGAGGCACTGGAAGCAGGCATCAAAACCAAACCGGTACTTTTAGGCCCGGTTACTTTCCTGAAATTGGGGAAGGAAAAACAGGCCAGCTTTAACCGCCTGGATTTGGTGCACACCTTGCTTCCTGTTTACATTGAACTGGTTGGAAAACTGGAGAATGCAGGTGCAGACTGTATCCAGATTGACGAACCTTACCTGGTAACCGACCTGACTGATCATGAACGGAAATTATACCGTGTTGCACTGACAGAATTGTTCGGTTCATTCCCCGGTATCCGTTTTGTTTTGGCAACTTATTTTGAAAGTGCGGAAAAGCAGATCGATTGGCTGAAATACCTGCCGCTGGAAGTGCTGCACCTCGATTTGGTACGTGTCCCGGAACAACTGGATGCTTTTCTTGACGAAGTTCCGTCCTCCCTGTCGTTATCTCTTGGGATTGTGAACGGACGCAACATCTGGAAAAATGATCCGGAAACATCTCTTTCAATAATCGGAAAAGCGGTTGAGAAGTTGGGCCGTGACCGTATTATTCTGGCTCCGTCCTGCTCGTTGCTCCATGTGCCCTATGATCTGGCAAATGAAAATAATGCAGAGGGACTTCCGGCAATAATTAAAAACCGGATGGCATTCGCCAGACAAAAGATTGAAGAACTGCTTCTGCTGAAAGAGCTTGCCGGAGCGGAACCAACGGGGCAGGCCAAAACAAAACTTCAGCAGGAGAAACAGGACAGGCTGAATTGGGGATTGTTGCCTGTTGTAAAAGACCAACAGGGAAAAAGCCAGGTCGCTGAAATTAAAGGGCAATGGGAAAAGATCAACCGTGATTCGGATTTTTTAAGTCGCATCAGGAAACAGCAGGAAAAATACTGAGGAAAGCGGTCCTCGAACAGTGATTGGAAAGGTTGCCCAAAGAGGAAGCGGTGAACTCCTTTCTCTGTTTTTAAGAAAGGGCATTCCTAAAAACTAAAATATCATTTCATACTCAGTTATACGCCCGAGCTTATATTTTCGTTGGA
>JBFWIL010000311.1:0-2678 GCA_050256015.1 Mangrovibacterium sp.
AGCAGGGAAAATACCATCGAAGCAATAATGATCCTGATCAGCATGCTCAATCCGCTTTTCAGGTTATAAGAAATTTTGTGTTTCAATAAATAAAGTAAGGCTAGGTTTTTAATTGTTTTCTGGATCACGAAGGCCAAAGCGATCCCGGTATAACCCATGAACGGAATAAAGGTCCATGTTAACAGGATATTTAGCAAGACACAGGCCATCCCCACAAATACGGGTGTTTTGGTATCTGCGTTGGCGTAATAGAAAATCACCAGGATCGTTTCGACAGCAAAAAAGACCATTCCCAACGCATAAACCGTCAGTGGTTTTGACGTAAGCAAGGTTGAATGTTCATTAAAAGCTCCCCGCTGGAAGATAATTTCCACGATGGGTACTGCGTAAACGAAAAAGAACGCTGCAAGCGGTAAAAAAGCGATACAGATCCACCGGAGTGCATCTGCCAGCATATTTTTGAGCTTTTCTTTCTGTTTTTCAATGGCAAGCTGCGAAAAATACGGAAAGACAACAACGCTCACGACATACGGAAAAATAACGACCGGCAGTTCGACGATTTTCCTTGCATAACTCAATGCCGCTATCGCACCTTCCTGCAGATATGATGCAAAAATATTATCAGCAAGGCTGCTGACCTGGGAAAAACCCACTCCTAAAAGCAATGGCCAGGTGAGCTGCCATATCCTGTGTTTGTATGCAACTTCTATATGGATGCGCTTAAAACTGATTTTCCGGTACAACCTGGTCAGGTGGATTCCGAACCGGGCAACCGCCCCCGCGACAACGCCAATAGCCGTTCCAATTATTCCATAACCTTTGAAGAGTAAAACCATGCAGATGATGATTATCCCTTTAAAAGCAAGCTCTCCGGAAGCAGGTAATACAAACAGCTTTAGCCCATTCAACGTGATGCTTGTAAGCGTCGACATGGCTAGGAAAATACAGGCCGGCGCCATAATCCGGATCAATCTTTCTGAAAGAAATAATTTCTCTTCTTCAAAGCCCGGTGCAAAAATGGCTGTAATAGTCCCGGGTAAAAAGAATGCCCCCAGGCAAATAAGGAAAGTAATAAAAAAGATCGATCGCAGACCTTTATTAAACAAGTTCCAGGCAACGGACTCATCTCCTTTACTTCCGGCATCAAGAAAAACATTTAAAAAGCCAGGTTCGACAATCTCCCTGAAAAAGAAAAACAGGCTGAGGGCGAGTGTTAATACAACGGTATAGACATCCACCTGGTAACCTGTTCCGAAATAATTGGCTAAAACCAGTTTTTCTGCGTACCCCAGTACCTTTACCGATAAGGTAATGACCAGCAGTCCTGCCGAAGACCGGAGAATAGGATTTGTTTTTAGCTTACCGGGTATTTGTCTTACCCATTCTAATGATCGTCTGTTCATATACGTTTAAAGTCTTTTTTGCCGTTTTTTCCCAGGAAAACTGCCTCACCCATTCTTTCCCTCTCGCAACAGACTTATTCCTTAAGTGAGTGTTCGTCAAAAGCTGATGCATACCCCGTGCGATCTCATTCATGTCAAATGGATCAACCTGCAAACAAGTTCCTCCCGTGATCTCAGGTAAAGCGCCTTTGTTTGATACCAATACGGGCACTTCACAAGCCATCGCTTCTAAAGGAGGAATACCAAAACCTTCATATAGCGACGGAAAAACAAACAAGTCAGTCATGGAATAAATGACGGGTAGATCTTCTTCGGGAACATAACCGGTAAAAATGATCTCGCTGGTTATCTTTAGTCTTGTTACAGTATCAAAAACAGATTGACATTTCCACCCTTTCTTTCCAACAATCACCAGCTTATGAGGGATGTCAGCATTCTTTTTCAACAAATCAAATGCCCGGATCAACCTCTGCGGGTTTTTCTTGGGTTCAATATTTCCGACAAATAAAATGTATTTCCCCGGCAGACGATATTTTTCCGGAATCGCTTTATCTAACGATTTTTTAAAGATCGGATTAATTCCATGATAAATTACATCGATTTTGTCCTCGGTAATACTGAAATGTTCCAGAATATCCTTTTTAACGGTATTGGAAACCGCAATGATCCTGATGGCCTTGTTAACCGAAAGCGGCAAAGCGACCTTAAAGTACAGAACGGACTCCTCCTGGCATAATTCCGGATAATCGAGCGTCAGCAGGTCATGGATCGTCAGTACCGAGGGAATATCCGACCAAAAAGGCAGGACATAATTGGGCGAGTGGTACAGGTCAAAATTGTTCTTCCGGAAGTAAGTCGGAAGGGAAAAGTTTTCAAACAAAATCCGCCGGATCCGTTTATTCCTTTTGAAAGAACAGGGGCCGGCTGACGAAGCCTGCAAGAGTTGAAAATTGAAACGATCTTCATTTAGTTTTAAAAATTCCTCATATAAGTTTTGGGTGTAGTATTGAACCCCTGTATTGTGATCACTTAACTGTAAGCCATTTATCAATACTTTTTGCATTTCGTCCTGGATTATATAAAAGGTATATTTCCTTATTGTGGCATATTAAACAATAATATGTCGTCATCTGTATTTGAAAATATTTGAGGTGGGTCTAATAGAAATGATGAGCTTTCTTCAGCACGATATTCATGTGTGTCCCCGCATAATGTTCTGAGTCTCACATCACGCTGATAAATATTATTGTCCACATCGTTAAAAGCAATTGTTAA
>JBFWIL010000312.1:0-2647 GCA_050256015.1 Mangrovibacterium sp.
GGCATACAACCAGGAAGAAATGGAAGCATTCCCTTTAAATCCGGGTAGTTTCTCGTAAGCTTTTGCCAGAATATCCGTGGCAAAATCCTCGGCCTGATACCTGTTTTTCAGAAAACTGTGGCATTTATTCGTAACTTTTCGGAAGTATCTCCGGTACAGGATGCCAAACAGCTCATTTCTTTTTTCCAGGACAATCAGCCTGACCAGTTTTTCGTCGGACAGTTGTGTGTGGATGTTTGCATTCATCTTTTTTTTGTTGCGTTACTTCCGGAAAAAGTTTCGTCTTAATGAAGCAATTTCAACAGTGTATTTTATTCTAACGAAAATAGTCATTACCGTTGAAATTATTCATGAAAATTAAAATTTGCAGTTAACGATGAAAAAAATGTTAATGTTTGTAGTGATGGCTTTGGGAGTGGCCGTCCTATTCAGTGGTTGCGGAAAAATTCCGCAGGCTGAGATTGAAGGGGTATATGCAGCGCTGGACTCTGCAAAAATGGCTGGTGCCGATGTTTATCTGGCTGAAGATTTTGCAGCTCTTCAGGATTCCATGCAAAGGATTATGGAAGATGTGGAAGCACAGAAATCGAAGTTTTTGGCCAGTTACGGTGTGATAAAAGAACAGCTGGCCCGGATGCGGGAGTTGGCCGTTGCCAGTGTGCCCCGGACCGAGGCCCGAAAGGAAGAGATTCGGCAGGAGGTTTCGGTTATCCTGGAGGAAATAGCCGGTTATCAGAGCCAGAGTAACGAGCTTGTCCAAAAAGCTCCCAGGGGCAAGGAGGGAAAAACCGCTCTGGAAGCCATAAAAGGGGATATCAGCCTGATTGATACCTCTGTGGTTGAAATAAACAGTCTGCTTGCCGATGAAGAACTTATCAGTGCCCGCGATAAGGCCAAGGCAGTCAGGGAAAAAGCGTTTACGATTAACGCCGAACTTAATGAGGTGATTGCCAAATACACAGGAAGCAGGTAGCCCGGTTTGGTTTGCATGAAACCTGTTCCCCGGAGAAGATCTTCCGGGGATTTTTTATCCTCCGGCCGGGGAGTGTTTGGCAGAATGGATTATGCAAGTAAAAGCAAGAAAAAAAATCAGCAGGATATTGTCAGCAGGAATTGCAGGCCTGCTGATCGGAAGTGGGTTACTGGTCGGGTTGTCGCCAAAACCTCCGCTGGAAGCTCTCCGGAATGCCCGGGAGGCAATAGCTTCAGCCGAAAAGGCCGGAGCCGGGAATTATGCTGTGGCCCTATTTCTGGAAGCCGGGCAACTTTATGATTCAGCCATGATCTGCTGGGCCGGAGAGAACAGACGTTTTGCCCCGTTTCGCGATTTCTCGGGTACGGAATATTTTGCGGGGCAGGTTGCGGAAAAAGCCCGTATTGCAGAACAGCAGGCCATCTGCCTGTCGTCGGGAACGCATTGCCGGATAAGGAAGGGGATTGCCGAACTGGAAGAGAAGGTGGCTCTTTATCATCGGCGGTACAGAACGGTTCCGCTGCCGGCCCCGGTAATCCGGATTCATAACCGGGGCCGGATGAAATTATCGGAAGCCAGTCTGGCGTTGGAAGACCGGCGTTATCAGGAGGCCGGCCGTCATTATGATCAGGCGAGGGTGTGGATTGAACGGGCCAATGATCAGTCGGAAGGCATTCTGAGGAGCTGGTTTGAACAATATCCGCAATGGGAGAAGCATGCAAAACAGGCTGTCTGCATGTCGAAAGGCTGCCGGGTGATCATGATCGACAAGTATGCGCATGCATGTCTGGTGTATCATGATGGCAAGCTGATCCGCCGTTTTGATGCAGAGTTCGGTCCAAACTGGATGAGTCAAAAATACAGGAAAGGGGATAAGGCAACTCCGGAGGGTATTTACCGGGTCAGTCAGAAAAAAGAGGGAGGACGGACCCTTTTTCATAAGGCATTGCTGATCAATTATCCCAACGAAGAGGATAAACGACGTTTTGCCGAGAGTCAAAAGAAAAGTTCGGCCTCCACCCGGGCGAATATCGGCGGATTAATTGAATTACATGGCATGGGGGGAAAGGGGGTGGACTGGACCGACGGATGTGTGGCTTTGCGCAATGCCGACATGGATGTGCTTTACCAGTTGATACCGGCCGGCACACCGGTGGTAATTGTGGGATCACTGAAAACACTGGAAGAATTGCCCTGAGAACCGGCATGCACCGGCGGTGACCGAGACAGCCTTATTGGCCCGGGGAAAGCCGCGGTTCACGGAGAAATATAATGTGGAAGGTACGATTGCCTTGAAAGGAGAGTTTCATTATGAGCAGGAAAGTGAAAAAAGCCGGGGGAAAACGAATACTGTGCAATATCCTGTACGGGGGAACACTGCTGTTCCTGCTGGCCTGGATAGTGGCGGGTGTATCCTGTTTGCAGAGCCGGATGTTGCCGTCCGGACGTTTCGTTCAGCCGGAGAATATGCATACCAAGGAGGCCCCTTCGCCGGAGGAGCTGAAGACCGACATTTTCCGGCTAAAAGAGAAACTTAAACAGCTGGTGCCTAGAGCTTATCTGGTTGTCAATACCACCGACAATACTTTTTTTCTGTTTCAGCGGGGAAAGCTGATCCGTCAGGGTATATGCTCTACCGGCAGTTATGTCCGGCTGGAAGTGAATGAGCAGAAA
>JBFWIL010000313.1:0-2630 GCA_050256015.1 Mangrovibacterium sp.
CCCTTCCCAAGCATGATTCCGAAAGTCCGGTTCCGGGAAAACTGCGAATAGGTGGTCACCAGCAGGTCCCCCAGGTAAGCAGAACTCTTAATGTCCCGCGTAATGGGATGGACCTTGTCCACAAAAAGTTTGATCTCATGAATGGCATTTGATACCAGGACGGCCTGTAAATTATCTCCGTAGCGAAGTCCGTTTACAATAACAGAAGCGATGGCCACAATATTTTTTAGTACAGAGGTATATTCCGTTCCAAAAATATCATCCGACACATTGGTCCGGATGTAGGAACATTCTATCTTTTGCGCAAACTCACGGGCCCGCCGGATATCGGGACAGGCAATAGTCAGGTAAGACAACCTTTCCAGAGAAACCTCTTCTGCATGACAGGGGCCTGCGATCACGGCAATCCGTTCATAGGGAACTTTGAACTTCTGGTTCAGGTACTGCCCCACGATACGGTTTCCGTCAGGGACAATGCCTTTAATGGCAGACACCAGATATTTGTGTTTGATTTCGCCTTCCAGAACGTCAAGTGCATCATCCAGAAAGGCTGATGGGATGGCCAGCACAAGCAAATCCGATTGTTCGAACACCTCGTTGATCTCACTAAAAAAATCAATCCGGTCCGTATCAAATTCCAGTCCCCGCAGATAACCCGGATTATGGTGAAAATGCTTGAACTCTTCAATATTTTCCGGATTCCGGAAATACCAGTTGATCCGCTCCACATTGTTCAGTGCAAGCTTGGCCAGGGCAGTGGCCCAGCTTCCACTCCCTACAATTGCTATTTTTTGATTGCCCAGCATAACTTAAGCTTAAGAATTATGCCAGCCATTGCGCCACTTCTTCCATACTCGGGTTTTGCAATTCAAGCTTATGCTTCTTATTGTAACCACAAAGCTCATTAAACAACTTACCGGCTTTGGCCTCCCGAAGCATTTCCACCTTACTGAACCCCAGCTTCCGCAGCACAGGCACCCAGGAAAAAGGAATCCCCAAGGCCTCAAAAGCCTCATCCGCATCAGGCTCGGCTTTCTTTTCCGGCTTCATCTGTGGAAAAAACAAAACATCCTGAATGGAAGGGCTGTTAGTCATAAGCATCGTCAACCGGTCAATACCGATACCCATACCGGAAGTCGGAGGCATTCCGTACTCCAGGGCCCTCAAAAAATCCTGGTCAATGAACATGGCCTCGTCATCTCCTTTCTCCGAAAGCCTGAGCTGCTCCTCAAACCGTTCCCGCTGATCCAGCGGATCATTCAGCTCCGAATAGGCATTTGCCAGTTCCTTCCCGTTTACCATCAGCTCAAAGCGTTCGGTCAGTTCCGGATTGTTCCGGTGTTTTTTGGTCAGGGGCGACATTTCCACCGGGTAATCGGTAATAAAGGTAGGTTGAATATAGTGCGGTTCACATTTCTCTCCGAAGATCTCATCAATCAGCTTGCCTTTCCCCATAGCAGTATCGTGCGGAATACCCAGCCGGTCACAAATCGTCCGCAGTTCCTGTTCTGTTTTTCCGGCAATCTCATAACCGGTATGTTCGCGGATAGCCTCATACATACTTACCCGCGGATAGGGACGTTTAAAATCAATAGTCCTGTCGCCCAGCAAAACGCGGGTCGTTCCGTGCAGTGCCAGAGCCACCCGTTCCACAAGTTCTTCCGTAAATTTCATCATCCAACGATAATCCTTGTATGCCACGTAGATTTCCATCGCTGTAAACTCCGGATTGTGTGTGCGGTCCATGCCCTCATTCCGGAAATCCTTGGAAAATTCATAAACCCCTTCGAATCCGCCAACAATCAGCCGCTTCAGATAAAGCTCATTGGCAATTCTCAGGTACAGCGGAATATTCAGGGAGTTGTGATGCGTAACAAACGGACGGGCCGCCGCCCCTCCTGGGATAGACTGCAAAATGGGCGTTTCAACTTCAAGATACCCCCGTTCATTAAAACAGTCGCGCATGGTGTTGATAATCTTTGTCCGCTTCTCAAAAACCTCACGCACCTGCGGATTCACAATCAGGTCCACGTAGCGCTGCCGGTACCTTTGTTCCGGATCGGAAAAAGCATCGAACAAAACCCCGTCTTTCTCTTTAACAACAGGAAGCGGACGCAGTGATTTACTCAACAGACTGAGTTCTTTTACATGTACAGACAATTCCCCGAGTTTCGTTACAAAAACAAAACCTCTCACGCCGACAATATCGCCGATGTCCAGCAATTTTTTGAACACTTCATTGTAAAACATTTTATCTTCGCCCGGACAAATATCATCACGGGTAACATACAACTGTATACGGCCCGTATCATCCTGCAATTCAGCAAACGAAGCTTTTCCCATAATACGGCGACTCATGATCCGGCCGGCCAGGACCACCTCTTGGAAATTTCCGGCTTCAGAATCATACTCCGCTTTGATTCTCGCGGCCTTTACGTTAACCGGATATTCTTCGGCCGGATAAGGTTCAACGCCCAATTCCCGTAAACGGGCCATGGAACTCCGGCGTATGATTTCCTGTTCACTCAACTCTGCTGTAATCATGCGTATTCTTCCCATTAAAATTCAAAAAATTAGTGCAAAGATATAAAGAAATATTGAATCAGACTCTCCGGGCCGGCAAACTAAAG
>JBFWIL010000314.1:0-2615 GCA_050256015.1 Mangrovibacterium sp.
AGGATGGCGGCAGCCGGTTCCATGCTTTTCAACCGGGCAATGGAAAAGAGGAATTCAGTCCCCGACCGGCTCATCACCAGCTTCCGCAGCTCATCAATACGCTGCCGGTAAAGCTGCTCGGTATCCCTGAGAATCATGGCCGTACGCAATGCATTACGCCGAAATGCAGGGTTCATCTCCTCAAAGCGGGGAATTATCAGGTGACGAATCACGTTTCGCTGATAGAGCAATTCCTCGTTACTGGAATCATTCCTGTAAGCAATCCGCTTCCGGGCGGCATATTCCAGAATTTGTCTCCGGGAAGCGAACAACATGGGACGGATAAGCCGTCCGGCCTTGGAGGCAATGCCGGTCAGTCCGCGGATACCTGTTCCCCGGCTGAGGTTAATCAGCATGGTTTCAATCAGATCGTCCTGATGATGAGCTGTGGCCACGTAATCATATGCAAGTTGCTGTCTGAGCGCTTCAAACCAGTCGTATCGCAACTGCCGGGCAGCCATCTCTACCGACATCCCGGTCAGGACCGCATGTTCCCGGGTATCAAAATGGCGCACATACAACTCCAGACCGTTTTCACCGCAGAAATCCCTCAGAAAAACCTCATCTTCTTCCGACTCTGCACCACGCAGCCGGAAATTGCAGTGGGCCACTGCAATTTCCACTTCCAGTTCCCGGAACAGTCCGAGCATCACCATGGAATCTGCACCCCCGCTGACCGCCAGAATAATCCGCTCGCCCGGAGCAAACAGTTTTTCTGTCTGGATATGGGACCTTAACCGATCGATCATGGCTTTTCCGTAAGTTTACAGACAATCCGGATCACCACCTCAGCCGCCTTTTTAAGTGAATTTACAGGAAGATATTCATATGGACCGTGAAAATTATGTCCCCCTGCAAAAAGATTCGGGCAGGGCAAGCCTTTGTACGACAGACCGGCTCCGTCGGTTCCCCCCCGGATCACTCTGATCCTGGGGCTCACCCCCACCTCGTGCATGGCTTCTTCTGCCAGCCTGACGATATAGCCAACCGGCTCAATTTTTTCACGCATATTGAAATACTGATCTTCCATCTCAAGCTGCACCGTTTCTTCGCCATATTCATCATTCAGGAAAAGACAAGCCTGAGTCAGCATTTCCTTTCGGGCGGCAAACATTTCCCGGTCATGGTCGCGGATCAGGTAGGTCAGCACAGCACGGTCAACTTTGCCTTCAAAGGAAATGCAATGGAAGAACCCTTCCCGGCCCTCGGTATGCTCCGGTCGCTGGGCGGGAGGAAGCATGCCGTTTAGCCTGTATCCCACCTGTATCGCATTAATCATCTTATTTTTTGCTGCTCCCGGATGAACGCTCCTGCCCTGGATGGCTACCGTGGCTGTGGCGGCATTAAAATTCTCATATTCCAGTTCCCCTATTTCCCCGCCATCAAGTGTATAGGCAAAATCTGCACCGAAATGCTCCACATTGAAATAATCGGCTCCCCGTCCCACTTCCTCATCCGGAGTAAAACAGATACGGACCCGGCCGTGTTTGTTTTCCGGATGGGCCAGCAGGTATTCCATAGCCGTCACAATGGCGGCAATGCCGGCTTTGTCGTCTGCTCCAAGCAGCGTGGTTCCGTCGGTGACAATCAGTTCCTGACCGGTGTAATTTTCCAGCTCCGGAAAATGACCGGGAGAAAGAACCCGTTTACCGTTCAGCGGAATATCCCCTCCTGTGTATTTCAACAGTCTGGGCTTTACCTGCCCGCCCGGAAAATCAGGGCTGGTATCCATATGGGCAATGAAACCAACCACGGGAACAAGCTTATCCGTATTGGCCGGAAGGGTCGCCATCACGTATGCATGCGAATCAACCTCAACCTCAACCAGCCCGATTCTTTTCAGCTCCTCTGCGAGCCGGCCGGCAAAGGCCTGTTGTCTGGAAGTGGTAGGTACGGTTTTGCTTCCGGGGTCTGAGGCGGTATGCTCCCGGGCATACCTAATAAAACGCGCTACAATCTGGTCCATATTGATTTTTAAATTATTTTCTCCTAAAAATAAGAAAAGCAGTCCAATCCGGCTGCTTTCCCCGTTATATATCTGTATGTATTTTTTATCTCTCTTTGAAAAAATCAATAAGCCAGGGCAAACAAAACCCGCCGGGCAGAAGGTTTTCCGGAATAAACGCAAACGCCTTCCTCCGCTTCTCCTTCAAAGGGGATACAACGTATGGTCGCCCTGGTTTCTTCCTTGATTTTCTGTTCCGTTTCAGCCGTACCGTCCCAGTGGGCAAGAATAAAGCCTCCCTTGGTGGCAAGAACTTGCCGGAATTCCTCCCAGCTATCAACCCGGGTCGTGTTTGCCTTCCGGAATGCCAGCGCCTTACGGTATATGTTTTCCTGAATATCGGCCAGCAGGCCGGCAATATGCTGTTCTATATTTGCCAGTGCAACCACCTCCTTGCCCAGCGTATCGCGGCGGGCCACCTCCACGGTTCCGTTTTCCAGATCCCGCGGTCCGATAGCCAGTCGCACGGGTACCCCCTTTAATTCATATTCAGCAAATTTCCAACCGGGTTTTTTCGTGTCCAGATCATCAAACTTCACGGAAATTCCAAAGGCTTTCAACTTAGGAATCA
>JBFWIL010000315.1:0-2610 GCA_050256015.1 Mangrovibacterium sp.
TCGCCTCAGCGAGGTGCCGGGCGGCACCAGGCTCATTTTCAGGATTAAAAATACCTCAGGCAAGCGGGACGGCATAAGAAGCCTGTGTGCCGATCTTGTGCCCTTTTGCAAATTCTTCCGGTTCCTGAGATTTTGCCCCGGGCGGGCCAAACTGCGGCGCGGTAAATCCGGACCGTACGGTTTCTTTTGTTACCGGATTAACGTAAGTTTTATTGAAGAAAACCTTACGTTCCCCATACTGTTCCATAAACCCGCCGGCATCTGCCGTTCTTCCCAGTACGGATGCTATTTTAGACATCAACTCCAGATCGAAAATATAATAAGCTTCCCAAATCAGGGTATTGTCATTTTTATTGCCTTCAGGGCTGAGCCAGTCTCCTAACGGGCCTTCATTCATCACGCCGGTTTTGGGATCAATACGGGTCTCTAAATAATCCATATAATTTTTCATGGCCTCATAATGCTCTGCCAGCATAGCTTCATCTCCATATTGCTGGTAGGATTCCCAGGCTACTGTAATACCGGCGCTGCCCCAAAGGATACCGCCGAAGCCACCGCCCAAAGGAGCCACATCCGTGAAACGGCCATCCTCACGCTGAACATCTCGCATAGCCATCATGTGACGCCTGAAAAATCCCGGCATATTGGCCAGATAAGTTGCCGTACGGGCAAAAACAGAGATATCTCCGCTCCATCCCATCCGTTCGTTCCGCTGGGGACAGTCGGTCGGGATCGATAAAAAATTTCCCCGTGTTGACCAGGTAATATTTTCCCATAGTTTATTGACTTGGGGATTCGAAGTCTCATAAGACGATGCCAACCCGGATACGGAACTGATCACTTGCCCTTTGACTGCCTCGAGAGGCAGGGCTTCAGGAATACCGGTGATCTCAAGGTAACGGTAACCGTGAAAAGTAAACCGGGGTTGTACCGTTTCCTTCCCTCCTTTCAGGATATAAATATCCTGGGCCAGGGCTGCGCGAATATTCTCCAGCATGACCATTCCGACATTGTTTCCGGATTCGGGAAGATCAGGATATTTCACTTCCGCATAGCGTAAGGTTAGCTTATCTCCGGCCATCCCGTTAGCGATCGTGATCTTCGGCACCCCGACCATATTCTGTCCCATATCATACACGAACACGCCGGGCCGCACCTCGTCAACGGCAATAGCGGTTAATTCATCAACGATGCCTGCCTGCTGCCCGATCTGCCCTATCAGTTTCATTCCTGAATAATCGTCAACCGGCGGTATTCCCATCCGTTTGTCGGATGCTCCCTCCGTGCAGACAGTCCCCTCCAAACTCACCTCAACGGCCTGCTTCCATTTGCTGTCATCGTAGGTCGGGGTATTCCATCCCTCCACTGCTTTTTCTTTTGTTGCATCATATACCTCCCCCTGGAAAAAGCTACCGTATATAACCGGGCCATCATTAAAAAATGACCATGTCTCCGGGGTGGTGAAAATGGTCTGGCTCGTTCCGTCTGTATAAGTGATAACCAAGCTGGCAAGCAGGGATTGACGGTCGCCAAAGAAATTCCAATAATTACCATTATACGTAATGTTACCGCTCCACCATCCCTCCCCCAGTACAGCGCCCATGGCATTTGCTCCCGGACCGACCCTGTCCGTCACATCATAGACCTGATACATATGGGTTTTGTTATACTGGGTAAGCCCGGGGTTGAAATAATCCTGTCCTACACGGCAGCCATTCAGGTACATCTCATAGATGCCTCTTGCAGTGACATATAACCTTGCTTTTTTGATCTTGCTATCCTTCACCTCAAAAACGGTCCGGAGCATGGGCATGGAATGATGACTTGGATTGGCGGTTAAAAACACACCTTGTTCTCCCCCGGAAATTTCATAGGACCGGTCATCGATTTTCAGGCCGGATCGTTGAGCACTGCTGTATTCTGAAAAAATGCCGTTATATTTTCCGGAATCGCTCAGATCTTCGGAAAACAGCACATTGGAGGGACTCCGGAAATTCCGGATCTCTACGTGGGAAAAACGGGCAGTCTGACCACTGTCCATGGCAAATCCGATATCGGCCAGCATAGGGAAACTGATAAAATTTCCACCCCGGCCTACCGGGTTAAGATTCAGGCTTGGCGGATAAAAAGGATTCATGTCGTCTCCCCGGATTTTGGTAATTTTATGGGCTTCATCAGGACCATCCAGATAGACCGTAACCGACCCAAAAACCGATTCCAGATAAATAGTATGTTCCTGATATTGATTTTCCCGGTTAACGATTTCAGCAGGAACGGGAAAACTTTTTAAGGGAATATCATCCTGATCTTCCGGATTATAGCCTGCCCGGTAAAAATTAAGCCGGGCCAGTCCGTTTGCGGTGTGCTCAAGAGGAGAAATATCCAGTTCCAGTTTGATGTAGCTTCTATTTTTTGTCTTCTCTATGCCGTAGATATTCTTGTTCTTATCCATCAGGCGGGGATCGTTGGCCCCAAAGACAAAACCGGCTTTCGTACTCAATGAGGCTTCATCCAGCCGGAGCTTATATCTTAACTTAAAGACGGGCAGATAAGAAGAATACAATACTAAATCGTCGTCACCGCCTCCGATCCAGGTCGCCCCGTCCCATG
>JBFWIL010000316.1:0-2574 GCA_050256015.1 Mangrovibacterium sp.
ATGGGAGAAAAGATGATGCCCTCGGCCTGCGAAGTGGATGTAGCCGGGACCATCTCCATGTATACCCTGGCCCTGGCCGCCCAGACTCCTTCGGCCATTCTGGACTGGAACAACAATTTTGGAGAAGACCGGAACAAGGTCGTCTGCACTCATTGCAGTAATTACCCGAAATCCTTCTTCCAAAACGAAATCGAGATCGGCAGTCTGGATGTGCTGGGCACCGTGCTGGGCAGCGAAGACACCTTCGGAGCCGTAAAAGGAAAAGTTGCCGGCGGCAACATGACATATTTCCGGATTTCCACGGACGACAACAAGGGATTGATCAAATCATACCTGGGTGAAGGAAAGATCACCGACGATGCTTACGGTATGGACGGTGGCATCGCGGTCTGTGAGATTCCCAACCTGCAACAACTCATGAAATTCATGTGCAAAAACGGATTTGAACATCATGTGGCTATGGTACGCGGACAGGTAGCCGGTATACTGGAAGAAGCCATCGGCAATTACCTGGGCTGGGATTTATACAGCCACAAGTAAAACAAACAAAATATTGCAAACAGACACACTTATTCTCATGCAAAAATACACGGATCGGGAGCTTCAGCTCAAGTCGGTGATCTACCGGAAGAAACTTCTGAAATACATTAAAATGGCCAAAGCCGGACATACCGGAGGAAGCCTTTCCTGCACAGACATTCTGAACGTGCTCTACAACGACGTATTGCAGGTGTCTCCTGAAAATTTCGGGGATCCGCAACGGGACCGTTACATTCAAAGCAAGGGACATTCTGTGGAAGCCCTCTATGTGGTGCTGGCCGACAAAGGGTTTTTCCCTGAAAGTGACCTGGAAACCCTGTGCCGGTACCGTTCGAAATACGTTGGCCACCCTACCCGTAAGGTAAAGGGCATTGAGTTTAACACAGGTGCACTGGGACACGGCATGCCGATTAGTGCCGGGATCGCCCTGAGTGCTAAAAAAGACGGTTCAGCCTACCGGGTTTTTACCCTGCTGGGAGACGGCGAGCTGGCCGAAGGCTCCAACTGGGAGGCTGCCATGATGGCAGCCCATTACAAACTGGACAACCTGACGGCTATCCTGGACCACAACGGGCTCCAGATCACCGGACGGAACGAAGACGTTTGTAATCCGGCCCCTATAGACGAAAAATTCCGGGCTTTTGGCTGGGAAGTGGTTGCCACTGACGGGAACAGCATTCCGGAACTGCGCCGGGCACTCGGCAGGTTGCCGGTTTGTCCGGGCAAACCTACCATGGTGATCGCCAATACGATTAAAGGGAAAGGGATCAGCTTTATGGAAAATCAAAAGAAATGGCATCACGGCGTCCCTTCTGATGAACAATACCATACAGCTATCGAAGAACTGGAAGAACAGGAAAATCAATTAAAACAATTATGACCATCCATAACTTAAAACCGGGAAAAGCCAACCTGGAAGCATTTGCTGCAACACTGACTGAACTGGGCGAACAGAATCAAAATATTCTGGCTGTGACCAGCGACTCCAGAGGATCTGGCAAACTCGTAAGTTTTGCAGAAAAACTGCCGGAACAAATTGTTGAAGTGGGCATTGCCGAACAAAATCTGGTGGGAGTGGCTGCCGGACTGGCCTCAACGGGTAAAAACGTCTTCGCCGTTTCTCCGGCCTGTTTTCTGGCTACCCGATCGCTAGAGCAGATCAAAAACGACGTGGCCTATTCCGACCAGCCCGTAACGCTGGTCGGAATCAGTGCCGGCGTCAGCTACGGGGCACTCGGTTCCACTCACCATTCGCTTCACGACGTAGCCGCCCTCCGGGCCATACCTAACATCCGGATCATAGTTCCGGCCGACAATTTTGAGACGCGCCAGGCTATACTTGCTGCAGCAAAGGCAATTCATCCGGTCTTCCTGAAGTTCGGGAAAAAAGCCATGCCTTTTCTGCCCAGGGTGGAAGAAGGCTTCGAAACGGAAAAAGCTTCGACGATCTGCGAAGGAGAGGACCTGGCCTTTATTGCCTGCGGAGAGACGGTGCTTCCCGCCTATGAAGCCGCCCTGCTGCTTCGGGAAAAAGGAATTCTGGCCCGGGTAATCAGCATGCACACGGTAAAACCGCTGGACAGGGAGGCCATAATCACGGCAGCCGGGAAATGCGGAGCGGTAATCACCGTCGAGGAACACAGTGTGAACGGCGGATTGGGAGAAGCCTGTGCAGCTGTGCTGATGCAGGAAGGTCTCGGCATACCCTTTCAGATTGCCGGCATACCCGATGAAGACACGGTAACCGGCTCACAGACCGAAATTTTCAATCATTACGGCATCTCCGGGGAAGGACTCTTCCAAAGAGCCATGGAACTGCTGAAACGGTAAACACTCTGTTTCCCGGACCCGCAAGCGGGTGTTTCCAAAGTCCGGAGCATCCGCTTTTGTTCGTATTCCGGTCCGGAAATCATTCAGTCAACCAAAAAATCTCTGCACCATTTCCGGAAGCTTTCAGCCGGACAGTCTTTCCTCCTGCAAGTTCTTCCGATTTTCCGATCTGCCCGCCTGTTTCCGGATCAATGCGATACAGGG
>JBFWIL010000317.1:0-2565 GCA_050256015.1 Mangrovibacterium sp.
AATGCCTGCCAGACAGACCACCACGCCCAGCAAAACCAGTTGTCCGCCCGAAGAGGCCAGCATATCGGTAAAGGAAATTTTTCCTTCCGTAGGATTAACGGAATAATAAACGGAAGGGACGACAGACCCAAAGGCAGCACAAAATCCCAGGGTAACCGAGTTACCCAGCGACATGCCAAGATAGCGAACCCCGAGTCCGTAGGTCAGTCCGCCGATTCCCCAAAGCAAGCCCATGAGAAAGGTGAAATAAAGCACGGTCGATGAAGCTTCCCGGATAATGTCGGCAAAACCCGGCACCGTAAGCCAGGCTGCAAGCGGAGGCACAATCAGCCAGGAAAATAAGCCCCCGATAATCCAGTAACTCTCCCATGCCCATTTCTTGACCTGATTGTAGGGCATGTAAAAACTTCCGGAAGCAAACCCCCCGATTGAATGGTAGATAATTCCCAAGATTGTTTGCATAGTAAATCAGTTTATTCAGGTTGTTCGTAAAATTTAATACTTTTGGATTGATTTTGTTTTATTCGCTTGAACCAAAAATAAATTGATTATAAGCATTTATCAATGCACTTTTTGACAGATTATTTGCACATTTTGATACAATAAATTCATGAATGACTTCCAAAAATACCTGACGCCTGGTGAACGCGACAGGGAATGGGGTATCTTCCTGAATGTGGCAGGAATGAACCGGGTTGGCCCGCACTCCTCCTACCCTTCTCCGGAGCATCCTTCCGGTTACTTTTTTAGCTGGAAGCAGGGCCGGGTTCTGGAAGAATACCAGATCAATTACATCACCGAGGGAAAAGGGATCCTGGAAACAAAAGGAGCCCGTTATCCGGTCAGGCCAGGCAGCATTCTGATTACCCGTCCCGGCCTCTGGCACCGGTACAAACCATTGCGGCATACGGGATGGAAAGAACAGTATATTGGTTTTAACGGCAACATTGCCGCCCAGTTCTTTGCCCACTCCTTTTTCCTGCCCAGCCAGCCGGTAATTCATACTGGTATCCGCGAAGAGATCCTGGATACCTACCTGAAAATATTCAACCTGGTACGGGAAGAAAAACCCGGTTTTCAGCAAATAGCATCCGGACTGATCATCAAGCTTATGGGCTATCTTTTTTCTTTTGAAACCCAGAAGGAATTTACCGGGAAACACGTGGCAGCCATTATCGAAACCGTTCGTTTCCGGATGCGGGAACAGCTGGACCAGGCACTGGATCTGGAAAAACTGGCCCGGGACTATCACATTGGCTACTCTTATTTCCGTAAAATGTTCAAAAGTTACACAGGGGTTGCCCCGCACCGCTATCATCTTGAAATGAAAATTATGCGTGCCCGGGAACTGCTTTTAACAACCGACAAAAGCATTAAGGAAATCAGTTTTGAACTTGGTTTCCAGTCTATCCATTATTTCAGCCGGATTTTCAAACAAAAAACAGGACTTCCTCCTTCCCGGTTCCGGAAGTAAGCCCGTTACCTGAACAGGATCTGTTGCTGCCTGTGTTTCCTGGCTTACCGGACAGATTCCGGGAATCCCGGTTTTAAGCACCGAAGTCAGGAAAAGCATTGTAAGTATTCGCCTTATTGCCGGCCGGGGATAAGGCCTGTTGGTGTTTTTTCCAACTTGCGGCCAGTTCCCTGAAAGCCGGATCGGCATGACGAAGAAACAATTTGTACGAGCTGCAAAAACGCGGTCTCCGGCGATCCTGCGGATCCCGGATGCGGTCTTTCGTACAGCCTCCGTAGCATTTTGTAAGCCAGACACACTGTCTGCATTCCCTGGGGAGCTGTGCTTTGGCCTGACCGAATACCCTTTGTTTCTTTGCATTCAGCATATTGATCAGCCGTTCGTGCATCAGGTTTCCCAGTTTCCATTTGGGTTCGACAAAAAAATCACAGCTGTATACATTCCCGTTATGCTCGACAACCACATAAGAGCCGCATTCCTTCATCAGGGTACACTCCGGAGCATGAAAACCTGCATAAGTGTAAAAAACCGACTCGAAATGACGAATGGATGTTGTGGGTTGTCCGTCGCAAAAGTCGGCCAGCCAAAGATCAAAGAGCTTGCACAGAAACCTTCCGTAGTTTTCCGCGCTCACCGAAAAACCGGCGGCACGTGACGGATCGTCCGGATCGGTTTCCACAACCGGGATAAACTGCATAAAGCTAAGTCCCATCTCCTTATAATAACGATACAATTCTTCCGGATACTTTACCGAATGGCTGGTTACACAGCACATGGCATTGACAGCCACCCCTTCATCGAGGAGCATCCTGGCGTGATCCTCCACCCTGCGGTGTGTTCCCTTAGCTCCTTTGTCCAGACGGTAATGGTCATGAATAAACGCAGGCCCGTCCAGGGAAAGACCAACCAGCCAGTCGTACTTCCTGAGAAATTTTGCCCAATTGGTATCCAGCAACAGGCCGTTGGTCTGCAAGCCGTTACCCACTGTCTGCCCGTGTCCGTATTTCATTTCCAGTTCCACGGCCCGTTTGTAAAAATCAAGTCCCATCAGGGTGGGCTCTCCTCCCTGCCAGGCCAGCGACACCTGATTT
>JBFWIL010000318.1:0-2548 GCA_050256015.1 Mangrovibacterium sp.
GATCTCTCACGCTGGTACTCGGCATCGGGTTCAGCATCCTTTCGCTGGCCAGAGGCATGCAATACCTGCTCGACCATCATCCGGTTCTGGTCTGGTCTTTTTTCTTCGGACTTATCGTTGCCTCGGCCGTTTATGTGGCCCGCAACATTGACAGTTGGGGAAAAAGCACGTTTTTTTTTCTGCTTGCCGGAGTCTTTTCAGCCTGGCTGATCACCGTGATGACCCCGGCCCGGGCAAATACCGGCTACGGATTTATTTTTCTTTCCGGTTCCCTGGCTATCTGTGCCATGATCCTGCCCGGTATTTCCGGAAGTTTTATTCTGGTCTTGCTGGGCATGTACCGGTTTATTCTCGGGGCCTTGACCGGATTCAACCTGTCCGTGATTATCATCTTTCTGGCCGGGGCACTGATCGGAATCGTCCTGTTTTCCAACCTGCTTTCCTGGCTGCTCCGAAAATTTTATTCGCTAACCATTGCCATGCTGGCCGGATTTATGATCGGCTCTCTCAACAAGGTCTGGCCCTGGAAACAAGTGTTGAAAACCTTTGTTGACCGGCACGGGGAAATAAAGCCCCTGCTCGAACAAAATGTACTTCCCGGCACATACGCCCGGTTAACCGGCCAGGATTCTCAGCTGGGCTTTGCCCTGTTATTGGCTGTAACCGGTTTCATGCTGATTTTCGTAATCGAAAGATTATCCCGTAACATAATAAATAAACCGTGAGCAAAGAATTCGGACTGATCGGTTACCGGCTCGGACATTCCTTTTCCCAGAAGTTCTTTATGGAAAAATTCAGAAAGGAAAAGCTAAGCGGCTGTACCTACCTGAATTTTGAACTGGATAATATTACCGGTTTTCCGCGCTTGCTGGAGCAACATCCTGACCTGTGCGGACTAAATTGCACCATACCCTACAAACAGCAGATTATCCCTTACCTGGATGAAGTCCGGGACGAAGCAGCACGGATCGGTGCAGTCAACACGATCCGGATCGTGCGCAGGGAAGGGCGAACCAGGCTGGAAGGCTACAACACCGATGCCTACGGATTTGAACAATCCATTCGCCCCCTACTGACATCTGCTCATCGCCGGGCACTGATTCTGGGCACTGGCGGGGCATCCAGGGCTGTTAAATACGTGCTCGGCAAACTGAACATCGGCTACTTGTCTGTTACCACCAAGGCTTCTCCGGGGGAAGGAGAAATTAGGTATTCCCAGATCGACAAGACCCTGATTCGGGAGCACCGGCTGATCATCCAAGCCACTCCGCTGGGCATGTATCCCCGTACCGGCAGCTGTCCTGATCTTCCCTACCATGCGCTGACAGCCGGTCACCTGCTGTACGACCTGGTCTACAATCCGGAGCAGACCCTGTTTATGCAAAAAGGGCTGGAACAGGGTGCTGTGGTTAAGAACGGACTGGAAATGCTCCATATGCAGGCCATCCGGGCCTGGGAAATATGGAATACTAAAACCTGATCAATCGTCGGGCAACCGGATCACCGCCTCCCGTTTACGCCCGTCCATCAGAATATCCAGTTCGCGGTCAAAACGCACATGCCTGACGTAACGCAGTTCTTCTTCCGGAATCTGACTGTCCAGCAGATCCAGATCCAGGCGGGCTTCCCGGCTTCCCCAGGGAATGGAGAAATAGCCCACGTTCATGGAGGTCACATTGTGAAAAAAGTGTGATCCCATAGAGCCTTCCAGCGGAAAATCAGGCAAACCGGTCTCCACAATGATCCGCGCTCTGGAAATCTGGGCCCAGGAAACGGGTATACCCGTATACGGATCGCGAGAACCCCACCGCCCCGGTCCGATCAGAATGTATTCCCTGCCGCTTATTTCCATTTTCCGGTTAAAACGACTGATTTCCTGAGCCATACATCGGGTTTTCATCCGGTCAAATGTCACGGATGGAATATAAATCACGTCGCGAATTCCACGAATCCTCCCGTTTCCCATGCCTCCGCCAGCAGTAAGCAGATTCCGGCCGGGCTTTAACAGTTCACCCTCCAGGGATTCTTCATCCTCCTGCCTGATCAGGGGCTTGATCTGCAAAAGATAAAATACGGGATCACCTTCTTTGGTGTTTTCCAGATCCACCGCATATTCCATTTCAACCGGGGCACCCATAGCCTGCCGGAACAAATGCAACAAAAAACGGATGGTCCGGGCAAGAGGAATTTGATCATATTTCAGCAAATTGGCAAAATTGACTACCGGCAATCCGGGAACCGTACATCCTGGAACCAGATCATCATTCTCCCGGTCATATACAGAAATGCATGCATCAACGGAACCGTCGGCCACGGCTTCCCGTATTTTATACCTGACAATTGCAGCATCCTCCCCTTCCCTTAGCATATCAATCTCAGGACGGCTAAGATCAAGGGCATAAAATTCCTGTTGGGACCCCCGGACCTGGTCCTGCACAGTACCGATATTGACAGCCGGGCAGGCCGGACTGAACCGGAAGGCCTGCTCGCCTCCCATGACATACATTCCCAGCCCCACTGCAGCCACAGCAAATCCCTCATCGGGCTT
>JBFWIL010000319.1:0-2546 GCA_050256015.1 Mangrovibacterium sp.
AAACAGGATCTCAAAGGCCCACTGGTCTCCAGACTGAAGTCTTCTGAGTAAGTCAGGCTCGGATTGAAGCGAGATGGATCGCATGATAATGATTACCTTATAATCTCGACCGGAAAAGGTATTGACCCGACCCGACCTCCAGAATGGCCCTGCTATTCTCAAACCCGATCAGACGGATTCCTTTCACCTGTTTTAGCAGTTCTCCGTTTTCTGTAATGTGTTTCAGCTCTATGGCCGGAAGATATACCCTGGCCTGCGTATTGGCCGGTATGACAAGCTCCCATTCAAAGGTATTCCCCTGCCGTTTCCAATTACTTTTTACAGTACCATAAGGCGTTTCCAGGGAAGCATCCACAAATCCGAGCCCCTCAACCGGCTCCGGTCTCATAATCATTTCACGGAAACCCGGTGCAGCTTCACTGCTCTTGATCCCGGCCAGATTCTCATAGAACCAGATGATCAGGTCACCAAGCATCATAACATGATTGTATGAATTCATGTTAGGAGCTGCCGTATTGCCGTTCCATAGCTCCCAGATAGTTGTTGCTCCGTTTTCCACCATATACCCCCAACTCGGATAACTGGTATTGGTTGCCAGCCGGTAGGCCAGATCGGCTCGTCCGTTCTCCGTCAAACTGCGCAACAACCACTGGGTACCAATAAGCCCGGTACTTAAATGACCGTTATTCCTTATTTCAATAATGTCTGTAATCGTTTTGAATACCTTGTCCCGAAATCCCTCCGGCACCATATCAAAATAAAACGGAAGAAGATTTTCAGTCAGCTTATTTTCCCCATAGCAGGCTTCCTCCCGGTTAAAAAATTCGCGGTTAAAGGTCTCTCTCACCTTTTCTGCCATGATCTGATAACCCGTAATATCCTGCTCATTTCCGGAGATAAGAGCAAACTGCTTCATCAGCTGCAGGTAATAATAATGGTACGCAGTGGAGATCAGCATGCTCGGATACTTCCGGTTGGCATTTTTTCCCCGGCCTTCCTCGATTGTTGCCGGCGGTGCACACCAGTCTCCATAACTGTCTTTGGTCATGATGTAATCCTCCGTCATGTATCGGTCTTCCATATAATTCAGCCAGCGTTTCATATTCGGATAGTGCAAGCAGACAATCTGTTCATCCCCAAACTGGCGATAGAGCATATCGCCCACCATCAGATAAGTTCCCGCCCAGCTCATGTTATCGCTGTAATAACGCCAGAAGGCCGGGGCTACATCAGGAATGGAACCATCAGCACGCTGGGCATTGCGTATATCTTCCATCCATTTGCTATAGAGACAGGCATTGCCGAATACAAAACTTTCTCCGTAGGCTCCGGTGGAACGATCGCCAAGCCAGGGCTGACGTTCATTCCGCTGCGGACAATCGACCGGCATACCCTTGTAGTTTCCGCTGATCCCCCACCAGGCATTACGATATATTTGGTTGATCAGTTCGCTGGAAGTGCGAAACTGCCCGGTGTTTTTCAAATTATCGTATATCACACGGCCTTCAAAATCACTCAGAGCAGGTTTCCCCGGATATCCGGTGATTTCCGCATAGCGGAATCCATGATATACGAAAGATGGTTCCCATATTTCTTCGCCCTCCCCTTTCAGAATGTATACATCGGTAGCTCTGGCATCCCTGAGATTGGCCCGGACCGGTTCACCCTGTTCGTTCAGGATCTCTGCAAAGCGGATGGAGATCTGCTCCCCGCTTTTTCCGCTGACTTTCATCCGGAGCCAGCCTACCATGTTCTGTCCCATATCCAGGATAAAAACCCCGGGGCGGACTTCGTTCAGCGAGACCGGCTTGAGGTTCTTCATCACTTTCATGTTCGGATTCAACTGAGCCTCAAATTCCCCGCGCGGTTCCTGTACATATTCCGCAGTAAGCCAGTTGCTGTCGTCGAACCCGGCTTTGCTCCAGCCCGGCATTTCTTTCCGGGCATCGTATTCCTCTCCGTCGTATTCGTTGTTGGAGCGAATCGGGCCGTTGGCTGTACCTTTCCAGCTGTTATCGGTCCGAATCACTTCCCGGCTGCCGTCTGCATAGCTGATTTCCAGATTCAACAACATCTTCGGATAACCAAAGGTTTTTATCTTATATGGTTTTTCAGCCTGGCGCATGGCATAATAACGGCCGTTCCCAAGAACAGTTCCCACGGCATTCTGCCCCTTTCCCAGGTAAGGGGTTACATCAAATACATTGTATTTAACATTTTTTGTATAGTCTGTAGGCGTGGGAGCCAGAACCTGATCGCCCACTTTCCGTCCGTTCAGGTACACTTCATACAGTCCGAGTCCGATCAGGTACAAACGCGCAGAGCTAACTGTCTTGGACACGGTAAATTCTCGCCGGAAATAACGAGCGGAAAGCCGCGAAAACTTATCTTCACTGTCCCAGGGGAAAGCCCTGTCAAAACCGATCCAGCGTCCAGACCAGTCTTTGTAGTACAGGTATCCCATCTCAAACCAGACCGGTTCACTCCATGAACTCTCCTGCGCTCCGTTCCACAGATTTACCATCCATTATACCCGCATTCTGCTT
>JBFWIL010000320.1:0-2536 GCA_050256015.1 Mangrovibacterium sp.
TAAAGATTTTTTATATTTGAAGAATAACAAAAGCGGAAGGCCTCCGGATAACAAACTCCGGGAGGCTTTCCTTATGTCAGAAACAAGCTTAAAATTAATGCTGTTATGAAATTTATCTCTTTACTGACGGTTCAGTTGCTGACCCTCGGACTTTTCGCCCAGGACCTTCCTTCAAAGCAGGAGGTACTTGAACGGATGCAGCTGGCCAATGCCTATTTTATGAAGAAATGGCCCGACCCGGGAAAAACCATTGTAACCAACAAAGAAAGACCATCGAACATCTGGACACGGGCAACCTACTACGAGGGACTGATGGCCCTGTACAGGATCGATGACCAGCAAAAATTACTGGATTATGCCACAAACTGGGCCGAGTTCCACAATTGGGAGACCGCGTATTCCAACTATTCCCGGAATGCCGATAACCTGTGTTGCGGACAGACCTATCTGGATCTGTACCTGATCGATCCGCAGGACAAGCGAATCAGCACCATCAGGGAAACAGCCGACCGGATGATTGCAAGCGACAAGATCGACGACTGGAACTGGATCGATGCCCTGCAGATGGGTATGCCTGTATTTGCTCGCCTGGGGGCTATTACCGGTGAAAAAAAATACTGGAACCGCATGTACGAGATGTACCTGTGCACCCGTAACAGCCTGGGCGGAAATGGCCTATTCAATCCGAAAGACGGACTGTGGTGGCGGGATGCCGACTTTGTCCCGCCCTATCAGGAACCCAATGGAGAAGACTGTTACTGGTCGCGCGGCAACGGCTGGGTCCTGGCCGCCATGGCACGCGTGCTGGAGCAAAATCCGCCCGACAAAAAACAACGAAAGGAATACCAGCGCATGCTCAAAACCATGACCAAAGCGCTAAGCAAAGTACAGCGTCCCGATGGCTTCTGGAATGTCAGCCTGCACGACCCCGATCATTTTGGAGGTCCGGAAACCACAGGTACGGCCTTTTTTGTATACGGCATCGCCTGGGGCATTAACCGGGGCCATCTGAACCGGGCCAAATACCTGCCTGTCGTGCTGAAAGGCTGGGAAGCCATCAGCAAGGAAGCGCTGCATACCGACGGCTTCCTGGGTTACGTACAGGGAACCGGGAAGGACCCCTCTGCCGGACAACCGGTGAGCTATGATTCAAAGCCCGATTTTGAAGACTACGGACTCGGGGCCTTTCTTCTGGCCGGAAGTGAAGTATACCGGCTGGCCCGCTAACCTTGCATAAACACATAAAAAAATCCCTGAACCGATGCTGAGAACAGCCAGTTCAGGGATTTTCACTTCCGAGGAAACCTCTTAAACTTCGTTTCCAATCAGGAATACCGAGTAAGACAAGAATCCCGCCAGCAAAATCCCGGCTTCCCAGCGGTCAAGCTTTTTTCGTTTCCCGGTAAACATGGCCAGGAACAACAGCACGGTTCCCCCGGTAAAGATCAGCAGATCGGTATTGAAAACGGCATTGTACGGGATGGGACGGACCAGCGAACTGATGGAAAGAATCAGCAAGATGTTGAAAATATTCGATCCGACAATATTTCCTACGGCAATGTCGTTGTTCTTTTTCAGGGCAGCCACCAGAGAGGTGGCCAGCTCGGGCAGAGAAGTTCCCATAGCCACAATGGTAAGACCGATGATTTTCTGACTAACGCCAAACATCTCGGCCATAGACACCGCGCTGGTCACCACCAGCCTTCCTCCGATAACCAGCCCGGCCAGTCCCCCCACTATCATTACCCAGATATTCAACCGGGACATGTGCATAACAACCTTCGCATCAGTTGCCGGTATCTCCATCACCAACTCAGGATTTTTTTTCATTTGCCGGTATACATACCAAATGAATGAGACAAAACAGACCAGCAAAATAAAGCCGTCAACCCGGCTCAGAATATCCTGATCATTTAAAAAAAACTCGTTGCAAAAGAACAACAGCAAAACAGCCGCTGCCAGGGAAATCGGAATCTCCTTCCAGACTGTGCTTTTCTGCACGGCTATCGGTGCAATCAGTCCGGTAATCCCCAGCACAATAAAAAGATTGAAGTTATTGCTTCCAATCACATTTCCGAAGACAATATCCTGATGTCCCTGCCAGGCAGCATAACTGTTTACCACCAGCTCTGGCGCAGAAGTTCCAAAGGCCACAATGGTCAATCCGATAGCCAGATCGGAAACCCGGTGTTTCCTGGCCAGGGCCGAAGCCCCGCTTACCAGCCAGTCTGCCCCTTTGATCAGCACCACAAGTCCCCCCACAAACAACAACATCTGTAATACCATATTAGTCTTGCTTATTTCACCCGTTTTCAGCACCGGGAATCACCTTCGCGGGTTTCCCGGAAACGACAAAAATACAAAAATACTCCGAAGGCCGTTAACCCGGGTTCGGCACACCAGAGCAGGGAATAAACCATTCAGAAACCGAACTCGTCAACATTTCTTCCTGACTGTCATACCGATTCAATCCCACCCGGATGATCGTTCTTCTTATACTGCTCCGCAGCTCTGCGTGTAACTCCCTTGCCTATAA
>JBFWIL010000321.1:0-2531 GCA_050256015.1 Mangrovibacterium sp.
GTTCCTCCTCTGTGGAATGATTGTTTGACTGCGTCACAGTGATCCCCAGAATCTCAGGGTCATGCTGCTGCAGAAGTTCTCCAGTTCTGCGATTTACATCACATAACAGACTCCAGTTCCAAAGCACTTCCGGACTTGCAATACGTTCCCTTTCCATTAAAAACAAACGCATTTGATTCATACCGCAATGCGGGCAAGACTGATTCCATGTTCCGCTGATTTCTTCTTTCCATCCGAAAAAACTTCGGAGCACCAGCATAACGACAAATTCCGGCGTCTTTATCCTTACGCTTTCTCTCCCGGCATTGCCGACAAGCATCATTACATAAGAAGGCGCAGGGTGAGTGGTATATATCTGAGCCTGGTCCGTGTTCCTGAATAAATCGGTAAACTCCGCAAGATAAAGCCCAATCACCTTCCGCACCCCGTCCAGGGTGAGATCGTAATGCTTCGGCAGTTTTTCGGAAGCCTCTGTTATCCGGTCCGCGCTGATATTAAAATTTTTTAAAGCTCCGGCCAATTCTTCCGGTGTGATACCGTCACAGTTTATGCTTTTCAGAAAGCTATCACAGGCAGATATCATGTTGCGGTTAACCATTCTTTCTTTCCCTTTCAAAGGAGTTCTTATAAAACTGACATTCATTTTTATTGCACGTGTCATTTTTATGACTGAATTCACAGGTCCCTGTGTTTTCAACGACAAAAGAGGTCCCCAGCATATCGTTCATACATTTCGCACCTTCATAAACATTCGAAAAAGTCGCTCTTTTGCAGCACCTTTGCCCTTTAAAGCAGGCCATTCTTTGCTGGCACTTTGCCGTGACCTCATTCAGCATTTTCAATTCGCTCCCCGAATATGGAGTTATTTTCAAAAGCAGGCTCACTGCCGCGCCGACCGCCTGTACATCGCCGCATATCCCATAAAACCCGCACGCTCCCGGCGGAAGCATATTCGTTCTGTAAAATACTTTCCGCAGCAATTCCGCTTTTTCCGGCACAAGATTTTTTTCATTGCAATAGGCGGCCACCAGTACCGCCGCCGTTAAATAATGGTGTTCCGGTCCGTGCATACGCATTTCTTTCTGTTTCATGATATCATATGCCATGCCTGCCGGATTAACGGAATCGCTTTCCATACAGTGTTTTGTTATCAGACCTTCATATTTTCCCGAAATATAACCGTTCATAAAATCACTCTTTTCCAAGAATCCGCTTCTTTTGAAGGCAGAAAGGTTTTAGCGCGCCGGTTTCCAATAACTCTACCGCCAATTCCATTTCATAATCTCTGATGATATCGATTTCCAGCAAGCGTTTTTTTACCTCTTCTTTTATGGCCGCTTCCGACCTGCGGCGGTCCGCCGGATCAACAGTTTCCAAATCGATCAATAATTGCCGACCTTTGACAGACGCGCGATAATCGATCACTTCTTCTACACTATATAACGCCTCTTCCAGCAATGCCGGATAGATGTATTTATGCTCGCTCAATTGATACATGCCCTCGATCCGCCTTACAATATGGCGCATCACCTGAAGATTATGCCCGCAGGTGCATTCAGACAGACTGGAGATGTCTCCGCTTCTGAAGCGGATAATCGGCATTGCTTCTCTGCCGATGCTTGTCAGTACCAGCTCTCCCGTTTCCCCGTCAGGAAGCACCCTGCCCGTTTCAGGGTCGACGACTTCCGCAATCACATCCAGTTCATTATAATGATACCCATTGCAGGTATCACAATCCACTGCCAATCCCCATCCCATTTCAGTCAATCCGTAATGAGTAGCTACACGGCAATTCCATACTTTCTCCAGATATCTCTTCATAGAGTCGGAGATATTGCTCATGGTAAGGAACAATACCTTCATTCCCAACCCGGAAAGATCCATCCTGCTTTCCATTTCCTTTGTAACTCTGAAAATAGTCCCCGCATCTCCGAACCATACATTCGGTCTGTGCTCCAGACAGGTTTGCATGATCTCCTCACAGGATGCTTCCATATCTGAGACGACTGCCCTCATTCCGTAGGACTCCAGACTTTTCGCAAGAAGATGCGCGATCCCTCTTCCGGATGAATTGGGCAGAAATATTTGTATTACCCCTTCCTGCTTATCGACCACCGTATTCATTCCGCACGGAAGGAACTGCAATATTTTCATAATATCCCCATTGGAAAAATAAATCCTTTTTTTAAGTCCCGTGGTGCCGGAGCTGTAAAACGTAACCGGTTTTTCGACGCAGCCTTGGGAAATGCAAAGAAAATCAAAACCGTTGTTTCTCAGATCTTCCGGCAATGTAAACGGAAATTTCTCAATATCGCTCAGACATTCTATATCTTCTGCACGGACATGATTTGCTTCAAATTTTTCTTTATAAAAGCGGCTTTTTTCCGATACGTATCGGATCGTTTTTCTTAATTGGTATAATTTGAATTCTTGAAACAATTCATGATCAACCTGATCGAAATTCCTGTGTTTCGCTGTCTTTTTGAATTCTTTATCAGCCATAATTCTTTTTGAGCACAATTCGAAAAGAC
>JBFWIL010000322.1:0-2524 GCA_050256015.1 Mangrovibacterium sp.
TCGCAGGCAATTTCCTACAGATCGAGCGGGAAATATTTTAATCCTACGGGATCACTCTTATTTAAGGATTGGATCTTAAACAAGGCATTTTTTTTATGTTGATTGAATTTTTTGCGGGATTTTTAAATCAGCACAAAGATTGCAATTTTATGGAAGAAATAATAGTGTATTCCCGGGTTTTTTGTCAATATGAAAAATTAGAACTTTCCTCATCGTAAAGTTGTATGGCAAACCATTCATTTTCCCTTTCTCCACCGCCTGAGTGGGGGAATGGGGAGGGCAGGGGAGTAAACATTATGACTGACCCGTCTCACGTCTTCGACAGTATAAAAGGCTTTGGGATTATAGGTGCTGATCAGCTTAATGACTTTGTTGATGTTTGCGCGTTTGATAACCGAATAGATCACGGCTACCTTGCCTTCCGATCCGTTTGCTTCATGATAAGTGATGCCGTATCCGCTTTCGCGCAACTTGACAATCAGCTGATCGGCACTTGATCGGGTAATGATTTGCAGACGCACCACGCCCACGGCCAGTTTTTCCTCAATTAGGAGCCCGATGTAATTTCCCAGGGCAAATCCTGTTCCGTAAGCTATGTAAGCGATCCAGTTTTCTATATTTTGCATCACTTTGCTCATGGTGATCAGCCAGATGATTACCTCAAAAAAACCAAGCAGAGGGGCAATGACTTTCTGTCCCTTGGAAACCATGACGATCCGGAGTGTACCGAAGGTGACATCACTGATCCGGGCCAGGATGATAAACAGGGGCAGGATCACATAGGAAAACAGGTTCGAATCGTAAAGGGTTTCCATGGTCTGATGCGTTGACTACGAATATAGGGAAATTATCAGCGAATCAAAACTCACTGGTAAAATGGAACCTGATATCCTGAAACTCGTCCTGAGCCATTTGCAGAATAAAAGGAGAATCGGCCAGAAAAACATCCCTGCCTCGGATGTCCAGAGCCATTTTTTGATGTTTGCGTTGTTTGAATTCTGCAAGGGTTTTTTTGTCGGAACATTCAATCCAGCATGCCTTGTACATAGGGAAATTTTCAAAACGGCATCTGGCGTTGTATTCATGTTCCAGACGGTACTGGATGACTTCAAACTGGAGCTGCCCTACCGTTCCGATTATTTTCCGGCCGTTGAACTGGCTGGTAAACAACTGGGCTACTCCTTCTTCCATCAGCTGGTCAATTCCTTTGGCCAGCTGTTTGGACTTCATCGGATCAGCATTTTCAATGTAGCGGAACAATTCCGGGCTGAAACTGGGGAGTCCCTGGAAATGGATTTCCTCTCCCGAAGTCAGGGTGTCTCCTATGATCAGGTTGCCGTTGTCGGGAACCCCGATAATATCACCGGGATAGGCTTCGTCTACAATTTCTTTCTGGGCGGCCATGAAGGCTGTGGAACTGCTGATGCGAATCGTTTTCCCGGAGCGGACATGCCGGTACTGACTGTTCCTTTCGAATTTCCCGGAGCATATTTTTACAAAGGCAATGCGGCTGCGGTGGTTTGGATCAATGTTGGCATGAATTTTAAAGACAAAGCCCGAGAAACTTTCTTCTTCCGGGCGGATTTTCCGTTCCTCAGCCTGACTGGGACGGGGGGACGGGGCAATGTCTACGAAGGTGTCGAGCAGTTCCTGTACCCCGAAATTGTACAGAGCACTTCCGAAAAAGACAGGAGCCAGATTGCCGCGTAGGTATTCCTCCCGGTCAAATTCCTGATAGACTGCTTCCATCAGATCCAGTTCATCCCGGAGGACGGCGGCATCGCTGCCGATATGCCTTTCCAGTTCGGGGTCGTTCAGATCTTCGAACAGTATGCCAGGACGAATGTTTTGCACACTGGCGTCGAAGAGATTAAGTCTTTTTTTGTAGTTGTTGTATACTCCTTTAAAATCGGGGCCGCTGCTGATAGGCCAACTCAGCGGGCGGGTTTTGATCTGCAACTGCTTTTCCACATCGTCGAGCAGCTGGAACGGATCCAGGGCTGGACGGTCAAGCTTGTTTACGAAGATGAGGACCGGCGTTTTCCGCATCCGGCAGACATTCATTAGTTTTTCCGTTTGCGGTTCCACTCCCTTGGCTGCATCAATTACAATAATCACACTGTCTACTGCGGTCAGGGTACGAAAGGTGTCTTCCTGAAAATCCTGGTGACCGGGTGTGTCCAGAATATTTACCTTATAGTCGCGGTAGGCGAATCCCATAACTGAGGTGGCCACCGAAATTCCGCGCTGACGTTCAATTTCCATAAAATCGGAAGTTGTCGCCTTTCTTATTTTGTTGCTTTTAACAGCTCCGGCAATCCGGATGGCTCCCCCAAAGAGCAGCAGCTTTTCCGTTAGCGTTGTTTTTCCTGCATCCGGATGACTTACGATACCAAATGTTCTTCTTCTCTTGATTTCCTCTAAAAAGCCCATAATGAAAAATTGAGCTGCAAAGATAACAGATTCCGTGGACTTAATTGACCGCCTTTGATATGCGTTTCCAGAGCTTTTTGTGAAATTTCAG
>JBFWIL010000323.1:0-2506 GCA_050256015.1 Mangrovibacterium sp.
TACCACTGATCTGAGAAAAGGAGAAAATGTGCTGGGCGTTATCGTCGGTAACGGATTTTATAATGTCAACCGTGAGCGCTACAGGAAGCTGGTGATTGCTTATGGTATGCCCAAAATGATCTGTAAACTGGCTGTTACCTATGATGACGGATCGTCGGAAAATATTGTCTCCGGCGGTGATTGGAAAACGTCTCCTTCGCCGGTAACTTATACCAGTATTTACGGCGGTGAAGATTATGATGCCCGGCTGGAACAGCAGGGATGGAACGAACCGGGCTTCGGTGCTGCCGGCTGGAAGCAGGCTTTGCCGGTTAAAGCTCCGGGAGGTAAACTGATCGCCGACAGGAATTATCCGGTTAAAATATGCGTTCAGTTTACACCAAAGAACATCCGTCAACTGACAGATAGCTGTTATCTTTACGATTTCGGACAAAATGCCTCCGGCATTGTTGAACTCCGCATCAAGGGGAAAAAAGGCCGGCAGGTCCGACTGATACCGGCAGAACTGATCAATGATGACAGTAAAGCCAACCAGCGGGCAACCGGTTCACCGTATTGCTGGACCTATACCCTGAAAGGAGATGGTGTGGAAGTCTGGCGGCCCCGTTTTACCTATTACGGTTTTCGCTATGTACAGGTAAATGGTGCAGTTCCCCAATGCCCGGAGACTGCCGGAGATTTACCCGTTGTTCAGGAATTAACTTTGTTGCACACACGAAATGCTGAACCTCAAAACGGAGACTTTGAATGTTCATCTTCGATAGTCGTTTCTCCCGCTCAGCAAAGCTCAGGCAAGCCAGGCTTTGCTCTCGCTTACCCGGAACGTTCCAATGAACTGTTCAACCGGATTTATGCATTAATCAATTGGGCAATTAAAAGCAACCTGCAGAGCGTGGTGACGGATTGTCCCCACCGTGAGAAACTGGGATGGATGGAACAGACTTTCCTGATGGGAAACGGGATAAACTTTAACCATGAGGTTTACCACCTGTACCGGAAACTGGTTTACGATATGATGGATTCCCGGACTACGGAAGGACTGATCCCTTCTATTGCTCCCGAATATGTGAATTTTGGCGATTATTTCCGGGATTCACCCGAATGGGGAAGTGCAGGTGTCATTCTTCCCTGGCTGCTTTACCGGTGGTACGGCGATGAGCAGATCCTGGAAGAAGCCTGGCCGATGATGACCCGCTATGTGGCCTACCTGGAAGGTAAATCCGATCAGCATATTCTTTCCTACGGACTGGGCGACTGGTATGATATGGGACCTGAACGGCCGGGAGTAGCCCAGTTAACCCCCGTTGCTTTGACGGCGACCGCAGTCTATTATGATGATGTGAAACTCCTGGCCGCAATAGCGGGTGTTCTTCAGAAAGCGACTGAGCAGGAACAGTTTCAAAATATGGCAGAAGAGATCAGGGAAGCTTTTAACCAAAAGTTTTTTGATCCGGAAAAAAAAGTTTATGCTTCCGGGAGCCAGACCGCTATGGCTATGCCGCTGTGTGCCGGGCTGGTTGAAAAGCCTTACCGGGAACAGGTACTGGCTAACCTGGAAGACTCGATCCGGGCCAACGGAAAGGCATTGACTGCCGGAGATGTTGGTTTTCATTACCTGGTGGAGGCTTTGACCGAAGGCGGAGCTTCCCAACTCCTCTTTGAGATGAACAACCGGGATGATGTCCCGGGCTACGGTTACCAGTTGAGAAAAGGGGCGACCACGCTCACGGAATCCTGGGCCGCCCTTCAGGAAGTTTCAAACAACCACCTGATGCTGGGACACCTCATGGAATGGTTTTACCAGGGAATCGGAGGGATCAGACAGAAGGATCAGTCCACTGCTTTCCGGAATATCCTGATCCAACCGGAAGTGGTCGGCGACCTGACTTTTGCAAAGACCGGCTTTCATTCTCCCTATGGGGAAATTACAACTGAATGGGAAAAATCGGATCAATTCTACACGTTAAAGGTCGGGATACCTGCCAATACTCATGCAGAAGTCCGTTTGCCTTTTGAGGGTGAGGTTTCCGTGAATGACGGACAGAAAATTCCTGCCCTGAAATATGCCGGAATACATAACGGAAGGATGGTTTATCAGACGGGATCGGGAACCTATGTGTTTAGGGTTAAGCTGAATTAACATGAAACGAATGGGTAAAATATCTTTTATACTGATTGTCCTCGCTGTTGTGCTTGGAAGTTGCGGGATGGGAAAGAAAAAACAGACGCCGCCGGAAACAGTATCTCAGGAAAAAATGGAAGCGATCTATCGTGAGGTCAAAACGCCGTTCAAATACGGGTTGATCCTTGTCCCTGACAGTAACTCCTGCAAAATGGACTGTCCGACGATTTTTAGAAAAAACAATAAGTGGATGATGACTTACATCGTTTTTGATGGCCGCGGGTATGAAACCTGGCTGGCTCAAAGCGATAACCTGACCGGGTGGGATATTTTAGGAAAGATCATGCAGTTTTCGGATACCACCGACTGGGATGTTAACCAAAG